>CBDTVH010000574.1:0-2150 GCA_965363665.1 uncultured Yoonia sp.
CGTAATTGCCGACCGCCAGCACCGGTGCGCCATCATCTTCCCACCATGCGGTAAAAGCGGTGGACCACCCGTCATCGGCTGGCAAAGCATCGCTGGGCGCGAAACGGCAATCGCCTTGCCCCATCAGCAGTCGATTTTGACCGACCCGGAGGATAAACAGGTCCATCAGTCCGTCCGCATCGATATCCAGTGGATATGCACCGGTAACGCTGTTGAGACTTGGAATAACGCCTTGCTCAAACGCAAAGTCACCCTGATTGACCATCAACTGTGCAGGGTTTTCACCACCCGCCGCAAAAAGATCAGGCAGTGCGTCGCCGTTGCAATCAAAAACAGCGACTCCACCACCGACAAAGTGTTCCCAGCCACCACCATAGATATGTTCGGGCAACCCGTCAGAGCGATCCTCAAACAGTGGGTCAGCGGCGGCGGGCGTGGCCGCGATCAGCAAGGCAAGCAAACGGATCATGCGCGCGCTTCACCAAAGGCTGCATCTGTCACAGCCTCCAGCGCCAATGCGGTCGCGCCCCGCGCCCAGATCATGCCACCCCATGCGTGGATTTCCACTTTGCACGGCGTCCGCCCTTCGCTCAGCGTCAGTTTCTGCATCTCGGCCAGCACTTCGGCAGAATAAAGATAGTCATATTGCATCCGCTCGCCTGACAGGATGATCAAACCGGGATCGAACAGTTGGATCACATTTGACAGCCCCACCGACAAATACCGCCCCGCTCGGCGAAAGATCGTGCGTGCGGCTTCGTTGCCGGATTTGGCTTGGGTGAACAGCGTATCAAGCATGGCATTGGGGCTTTGCGGCACACGCGGATTACGGTCGAGTGCTGTTGCGGCCTCACGGGCCAAGGCATAATCCGCAAGATACGCCTCAAGACAGCCGCGCTGCCCGCACCGGCACAATGCGCCATCAAGCTGGACCTTGGTATGTCCCAGCTCCAGTCCCATGCCCCGCGCCCCGCGAAACAGCCGATTGTCCAGCACAAGACCCATGCCAACACCGTTTTCGATGGTCACGACTGCAAAGTTGGAAATCGAACGGCCAGCGCCAAACCACAGTTCTGCCAGACTAAGAACATTGGTGTCGTTATCAACATGCACGGGCACTCCAAAACGTGCGTTGAAGGCGGTCCGCAGATCCAGATCAGGTGTTTGCAGAAAGGGCGACCACGAAATCGTGCCGGTGTCATGGTCGATCATACCAGGCATTCCGATCCCCACGGCCGAGATATCTGAAAGTGCCATCTGGGCGCCTTTGAGGGCCAGATCCATCAAGACATCAATTTCTTCCAGCAAGGTTTCCAGTGACTTGCGCCCGGGTGAGGTCGGCAATGTCGCGTCTGCCACGATGTGCCCGGCAAAGTCGGTCAGTACCGCAGAGTGGGTTTCGTCCGATAGCTTGATACCGATCACGTGCCTGGCCTCGGGCACGACTTCAAGTGCGACCGGAGGACGACCGCGTCCCGCTTCACGTGGCAAGCCTTCGACCTCGCGCAAGAGCCCGGCGCCGATCAAATCAGCGGTAAGCGTGGTTGCCGAACCTGCACTGATCCCGATGGCGCGGGTGACGTCCGCGCGCGCGGCGCGTCCGGCGGCGCGGACATGCTCAAAGACTTGTTGACGCAAGGGCTTGGCGTCGGGACTATCTGAAGACAGCAAAGGGCCGCACCCGGCAGGCCCCTCCGATTCGCTGTCTTGGCCAGATATGACATCATACATAGTTCAAGCCTTGAATTAATGTGGCCATTTCATTGGTGAAATCCCAACGATTTTTCTAGACTGCCCAATAAAACGGCACGTGGAAAGCGTTTTTTCGTATTTTAGCGCAATTTTTATTTTGACAACTGAAATTAATAGGTCATGCTAGCGGACGTAGGGTCAATAGGCCCACGCCCCAATGCATGGGGCACACTATGGGAGGAAAACATGCATAAATCCGTTATCGCGGCAGCCATCGTTGCTGCCGGCTTTAGTTCAGCCGCATTTGCAGATGCGCACAGCGTGACCGTCGGCGTCAGCTGGTCCGACTTTCAGGAAGAGCGTTGGAAAACCGACGAAGCTGCCATGCTGGAAGCATTGGAAGCAGCGGGTGCCGAGTATCTGTCAGCCGATGCGCAGTCATCAGCGACCAAGCAATT
>CBDTVH010000575.1:0-2150 GCA_965363665.1 uncultured Yoonia sp.
CGCCAGCATAAATCCCGTCTTGTCGCCGCGCAGTTCCGGATAGGCTGCTGCACAGGCGCATGTTTCCTTAGTTTCTGTCGTGATCGCGATGTCGCGCGCGATGAATTGCAGATCCGCCGCAATCCGCTCAAACGTTGCAAAGACCCGCGCACCGGATTGGTGGCGCTCCAATACCGCCAACGCGTCATCGGTGCGGTCAAAGGCACTGCGACGCCCCATGTTTTCCTCAGCAGACCGGAAACGCAGGGTTTCGCCGCTTGCACATTCCACCAGTGAAAACCCTTTGGCTGTGCCTTCCTGTGACCACCAGTCCATCCACATCACACGGCCCTCGCCCAGATCAGCATGGCGGATTTCACCGCCATGGCTGGGATGGGTCGTGCGTTTGCAATCGGCCAGCGTCAGCGCTTGCGCCTGGCTGGCGATCAGCATCGCGAAGGTTGATATGATGGTCAGTTGGCGCATGTCCGGTTAGAGACCCTGCCCCGGTTTGACGTCCTTCAGCTCCATCGCCTTTGCAGGGTCGCGGTACATCTGCGCCAGCACGTTCTGGCGTTTGATGTCGACGCGGTGGCGCAGCGTCAGGACGATGGCCCCGATCATCGCGACCAGCAGGATCAGGCCGGACAGTTGGAACAGCAGGATGTATTTGTCATAGATCAGCAAGCCCAGCGCGCGCGTGTTATCCAGATCGCCTGCCGGAGCAGCAACGCGCCCCTCGACACCATCCGAATAGCCCCAGACGCCAAAAGCCAGCGCCAGTTGCATCAAGATCACAACGCCGATCAGCAAGGCCAGCGGCAGGTATTTCGTCATTTCCGCTTTGAGTTCTGCAAAATCGACGTCCAGCATCATGACCACGAACAGGAACAGCACCGCCACTGCGCCCACGTAGACGATAATCAACAGCATCGCGACGAATTCAGCGCCCAAGGTCACGAACAACCCGGCTGACGACAAGAATGCAAGGATCAGCCACAACACCGAGTGCACCGGGTTGCGGGCCACGACTGTCATCAGGCCCCCGGCAACGGTCGTCACGGCAAAAAGGTAAAATGTGAACGCGAAGACGGTCATGCGCTGTCGTCCTTATCCAAAACCTCTGTGGCCAGTTCCATTGCCTTGGTCATGGCCGGCACACCTGCGAACATTCCCATCTGGGCGATCACTTCGGCGATTTCCTGTTTCGTGGCGCCCGCTTCTACCAGATGGCGGACGGTCAACCTGATCTGTGCCTCGGCCTGCGCGCCCAGCACGGTCAGGCCGGCAAGCGTCAGCATCAGACGGGTCTTGGCGTCCAGACCCTCAGGGTTGATGCCCTTGCCAAAGAACATTTCCATCGCCTCGGCGGGCATGGTCGGCCACATCTTCTCAAACCCCTTGGGCGTGAAGGCATCAAGGTCGACATTCATCGACTTGGCCCAGTCCTGGGACATCTTCATCATGGCTTCGAACGGGTTTTGGTCAGTCATCATCATCCCCTTCACCCATCGTCACCTCGAACGTTCCGGCACCAAGTACGGCATCGGTCCATTCGCCCGGATACTGTGCTTTGGCAGCCGCAAGCGTATCAAGCAACGGGGTAACCAGGGCGATCAGATCATCACGGGTCGGCAAGTCGGCGGTACAATCGGCGAAATTGTCGTTATCGGGGTCGGTGATGATGACAAGCGCGCGTTCCGCCAGATCGGCGGCCCCTTCGGTTTCGCGCAAATCAGCCGCGTGATCAGAAATCGCATCCAGAAAATCGGCATCAAGCAAGGTCGGCACCTGCCCCAACGACACGGCGATCATATCTGCTGCCGTCAGAGCGGAAATGACCTGCCCTTCATACATCTCCTTGGTCACGCCATGCGACACAAGGCTGCCATTCGCCTCCAGCAAGATCGCGTCAAGCGTACCGGTGGCGTAGTCCGCGCCCATGTCGTCGATCTCGTCAATCAGGTCTGATTTGAGGTCGTCAGGAAAAGGATATGTCGGCGTTGTGCTCATCGGTACGGCGCATCCAGTTCAAGGTTGCGCGCAATCTCGGATTCCCAGCGGTCGCCGTTTTCGAGCAGCTTTTCCTTGTCGTAGTAAAGCTCTTCGCGGGTCTCGGTGCTGAACTCAAAATTCGGCCCTTCGACGATGGCATCCACCGGGCAGGCCTC
>CBDTVH010000576.1:0-2149 GCA_965363665.1 uncultured Yoonia sp.
ACGCCGTCGATTTGCCCCCACATGGAGCCGGACCCGTCCAGAACCAGGATGGTACTAGGCTGATCCTGGCCGATGGCCGCTGTGGCGACGGTCCCCAGCAAGGCGCAAGTGGGTAGAATACGCATGTCAAAATCCTTTGCAGAATGATCTGGGTCCAGAAAAACACGCCCTTCGCAACCCGGCTAGAAGAAACTGAACCGAGGTCGGGAAAACCTGACCTGCATTGTAAAGGGTTGGTTGCATTACTAGATGTCAGTTTCCGGTCATCATGGTGGTCCGTCTGGACCGGATTATTTTGCATATGTTCATCAAATGTTCTAAATCTGGGGTGGCAGGCCTGCATGTGCCTGCTATCTGGTAGGGCAGTTGCCCTGGGGGTCCTGAATGGCTGAGCTGAAAAACATCGAAGTGCGCGGCGCGCGCGAACATAACCTCAAGAACATCGACGTGGATATTCCGCGCGATCAGCTTGTGGTTATTACGGGGCTGTCGGGCTCTGGCAAGTCGTCGCTTGCCTTTGACACGATCTATGCTGAAGGGCAGCGCCGCTATGTGGAATCGCTGTCGGCTTATGCGCGCCAATTCCTTGATATGATGGAAAAGCCGGATGTGGATCACATCAGCGGTCTGTCGCCAGCGATCTCGATTGAGCAGAAGACGACGTCTAAGAACCCCCGTTCGACGGTGGGCACGATTACCGAGATTTACGACTATCTGCGTCTGCTCTTTGCCCGTGCGGGGACGCCATTTAGCCCAACGACCGGTTTGCCGATTGAGGCGCAGCAGGTGCAGGACATGGTTGACCGTGTGATGGCGCTGGAGGAGGGGACGCGTGGCTATCTGCTAGCGCCGATCATCCGCGACCGGAAGGGCGAATACCGCAAGGAATTTCTGGAACTGCGCAAGCAGGGTTTCCAGCGGGTAAAAGTGGACGGGCAATTCTACGAGTTGGATGAGCCGCCGACGCTCGACAAGAAGTTTCGCCATGACATTGATGTGGTCGTGGACCGGATCGTGGTGCGCGAAGGGCTGGAGACGCGGTTGGCCGACAGTTTCCGCACGGCGCTGGATTTGGCCGACGGGATCGCGATTTTGGAAACGGCACCGAAAGAGGGTGATCCGGAACGTCTGACGTTCTCGGAAAATTTTGCCTGTCCGGTATCCGGCTTCACGATCCCAGAGATCGAACCGCGGCTGTTCTCATTCAACGCACCTTTCGGGGCCTGCCCGTCCTGTGATGGTCTGGGGGTTGAGCTGTTCTTTGACGAACAACTGATCGTCCCCGATGTGACGCTCAAGATCGCCGATGGTGCCTTGGCCCCTTGGCGCAAGGGCAAATCGCCGTATTTCCTCCAGACGATCGAAGCCATCGCCAAGCATTATGGTTTCAACAAAAACGCCCGCTGGAAAGATCTTGATCCGAAAGTCCAAGAGGTCTTCTTGCGCGGGTCGGGTACAGAAGAAATCAAGTTCCGTTATGATGAGGGTGGCCGTGTTTATCAGGTAGAGCGTGCCTTTGAAGGTGTGATCCCGAACATGGAACGCCGCTATCGCGAGACGGACAGCAACTGGATCCGCGAAGAGTTTGAAAACTACCAGAACAACCGCAACTGCGGCACTTGCGGCGGCTACCGTCTGAGGGAAGAGGCACTGGCGGTCAAGATCGGTGGCTTGCACGTGGGGCAGGTGGTGCAGATGTCGATCAAGGAGGCCTATGACTGGTGTCAAGATGTGCCATCCGCGCTGAGCAAGCAGAAGAACGAGATTGCAGCGGCGATCCTGAAGGAAATTCGCGAGCGTCTGGGGTTCCTGAACAATGTAGGGCTCGAATATCTGACGCTGTCGCGTAATTCCGGTACCCTGTCTGGCGGCGAAAGCCAGCGGATCAGGCTCGCCAGCCAGATCGGGTCCGGCTTGCAGGGCGTGCTTTACGTGCTGGACGAACCATCCATCGGTCTGCACCAGCGTGACAATGACCGTCTGCTGACGACGCTAAAAAACCTGCGCGATCAGGGCAATACTGTGATTGTCGTGGAACATGATGAAGAGGCGATCCGCGAGGCGGATTATGTCTTTGATATCGGTCCGGGCGCCGGGGTGCACGGTGGCGAAGTGGTGGCCAAGGGCACACCGCAGGAAATCATGGCGA
>CBDTVH010000577.1:0-2147 GCA_965363665.1 uncultured Yoonia sp.
CAGGACGCGGTGTTTGGGCATGGCAGTGACCTTTCTTGCTGTTTGCTTCATCGGGTGATCTGTCGCGTGGCGGGATCCCATTTCAAGCGTGTATTGCGCGCCAGTCGCGCGCAACTGTCGTCCAAACCCATCCGATTTGTCCAGCGCGACAAGGACCGGACAGGTATCGCGTGAATATCGCCAAACCCATCCACAAGCACACATTCGCGAGGGCCCAGACCGCTGCCGTTGTCGCGATGGCCGATCACGAAGTTCTGCGGGTTCATGTCACTTGCGCGCACGCCATAGCGAAAGATGCGGCTGATCGTATCGTTCAGAAGCGCGATATCCGCATCGGTCAGCGCGCCGGATTTGGCCCTGTTGCCGACCGTCTGGCCCAAAGTGCCATCGGGTTCCATCACACGTTCAGTGATACAGCCCAGCCCGATATCAGTCGTTACAAATCCAAACATATGCGAAAAGGGCGCGTGGAAATCAGGTTCGGGATGCTGCAGCATGATCCGCAGATATTCCTGATACTCCTTGCGAATCTGGCGCAGGCGCGTGCTGGGCAAGAGCCGGTCCATGATCCCGTTGAAATTATTACGCACGGGTCTGCCCTCTGCCGGGCGCAGCACCTTGACCAGTTTGGTGTTGTCGGAGGGATGCAAGAAGACCGCGCGTTGAACGCCGGTTGCAACCTTGTTTTCCGGACGGAGGCAGAGCATGGGCGTTCGCCTTCTTGGGTTGGGTCGCGCAGGCGCCTAGTATTCGACGCCGATTTGCGCCTTGATGCCGGACCGGAAGGGATGTTTGACCAGTTCCATTTCGGTGACCAGATCGGCCAGTTCGATCAGATCCTCGTGGGCGTTGCGCCCGGTCAGGACGACATGGGTCATTTCCGGCTTGTGGTCGCGCAGAAAGGCGACAACCTCGGCGGCGCTGACGTAATCATAACGGATCGCAATGTTGATTTCGTCGAGCAAGACCATGTGGTTGGTTTCATCCAGGATCAGTTCCTTGGCCTTGGCCCAGGCGGCCTGCGCCATTTCGGTGTCGCGGGATTTGTCCTGAGTTTCCCAGGTAAAGCCTTCGCCCATGGTGTGAAACGCGCAAGTATCGCTGAACTTGGACAGGATCAGGTCGCGTTCGCCGGTGGACATACCGCCTTTGATAAACTGGACGACGGCGCATTTCATGTCATGAGCGATGCAGCGGAAGATCATGCCGAAGGCAGCCGATGATTTGCCTTTGCCTTTGCCGGTGTGGACGATCACCAGACCTTTCTTGTCGGTCTTGGTGGCCATGATCTTGTCACGGGCGGCCTTTTTCTTGGCCATCTTCATCGCGTGGCGATCGGTGTCTTCGGTCATTTGTAGGCTCCCCATTCCTTTGGGGTGCAATGTGCCGGGATTGGGGTGTCCGTGCAACGAGGTAATTATGGGCGGGTACCGGGCGATGCGATGCACGCCGCCCGGTCCCAAGTCTTTATTCTGCGGGCATAACCTGTGCCTGATCTGTCCGGCCAAAGTGGCGGCGGTTCAGATAGATGACCAGAAGGACCATCGCGATCTGGAAAGCCAATGCCACAGCCGTGAAGGCCCAGTATGCGACGCCGACCTTGACGATCAGGCCGGTGGCGACAAGACCCTTGTTGATCCAGAAGCGCAGCATGACAGACAGGGCTACACCGGGACAGACCAGCGCATAGGCGCCTGCCGAATTCCCCTGACCCCGCAGGAAGGCATCGGCATAGCCCTGACGCCGCAGCACCAACAGACCCAGCAAACCGAAGGCGAACTGTACGGCAAGGATCTTGGTCAGCAGCATCAGCGTTTCTGCATTGGCTGCGTGGACCTCGAATGTAGTGTGCAAACCGTGGTTCTGCCGCAAAAGCATGATGCCCAGAACCGTCAGCAGGGGCACAACAACCATCAGGGTCGGACCACTTTCCTTAGCGGTGCCGTGGTGCAGCATCGAGTTGAACGCGGTGATGGCCGCAACTGTGGCATAGATGGCAGCGACAGTGCCAAGCACGGTGGACAGAACAAGGCTGCTGCCAACGATCGCGGGCTGCGTACTCATGGCTGCAGGGGCCGACAGACCGACAGCGACCATCGCCAGGGCGAATGCGGGAAGAAGCTGCGCAAAGGAGTTGTTGGCGGTGA
>CBDTVH010000578.1:0-2137 GCA_965363665.1 uncultured Yoonia sp.
GGGACGCCGATCCGGTCGGCCATCTTTATCCAAGTCTCGATCACGGGCACCATGTCGTCGAGTGCGATGGGCATGACTTGCCCGATCACATCGACAAAGGGCGCGCCAAAGTCGGCGGCCATGTGCAGCGTGTCTTCGAGGCTTTCGATTTTCTTGGGGAAAGCCACAATGAGAGGCGTCAGCTTGTTCGCCTCCATATGCGGTCTGACCGCATGGGCGACCGCCACATCGGAGGCACCAAGATCAATCGCCATGCCGTCGAAACCGGCAGCGGCAACCATTTCGCAGACCTGATCAAGCGGCAGTTTTACACCGCTTTGGTCGTGCGGTTGCATCGCCCAGAGTGAGGTATAGATCTTGAGTCGCCTCATGGAGCGACGCAGCGCCGGGTTTGATCCGGGGCCTCCACCTCACGGCATCGCATGAGGTCCCCGATCACGTCCGGGACTGCGCGGCGCTTGGTCATTCGGCTGGCATCCGCGTGACGCGTCCCCCGCTGCGCGGGATGATCCAGACCTCATCCATCGGGTACTGGCTTTCGTCCTTGGCCATCAGTTTGCCGATCACCTCGCGCTGGAATTCCAGCCAGCCCATGCGGTGCACTTGGCCTGCCTTGTCCTCGATCCGGTCGTTGAGTTCGCGCAGTTTCCAGAATGGCACGGCTGGGAAGGTGTGGTGTGCCGTGTGATAGGGCATTTGCCAGCACAGCCACCGTTGCAAGGCATTGGCGCGGGTCGAGCGGGTGTTTTCCATGATGTCGTTCTCATGGCTCAGGCCCAGATGCTCGATCGTGTTCTGCAATTGGTGGACCGGCTTTGTCAGGACCATGGGAAGCAGCCAGAACGTCAGCGCAGCCCATGACGAAAAGATCAGTGAAAGCGCGGCGATGACGCCGTACCCCAGCAGATGCAGGCGGCTTTCGCGGATGACTTTCGCCTCTTCCTCGGCCCGGATGAAGGGTTCGATGATGATGCCGCGCGCACGCCGCACCACGCCGAACACCCGGTTGCGCCAATAGGTGATCCCGCTGAGCCACAACAGATACGTGGTCAGCGTATAGGGCTCGCGCACCAGTTCACCATCCCGTTCCCAATCCTGAGTGTATTGGTGGTGGGCAAAATGCATGATCTGGTCGAAATCACGTGGGAATATCTGGATGAACCCGATGATCCGGCCAAAGACTTCGTTCAGTTTGCGGGTTTTGAAGACGGTGGCATGGGATAGCTCATGCTGGGCTGCGTAGAGGAAGTTCAGCAGCACACCCAAGGCAAACCCCGTCACCCAGACCCAACCGGTCCCCATCGCGTAGCCATGCAAGATACCCACGCCAATGATTGCACCCACATGGCTGGCCAATTGCAGCCCGCCTTGCAGGTCAGAGCGTTCAGACAGCCTGCGCAGTTCTATTGGTGTCAGCAGTTTGCGCCGGGAAAAGCTTGCGTCCATTTTGCACCCCTTTTTCGTCGTTCATGACACTACCGCAGCATACCCGTTTCGCAAAACATTTCCCCAAGGCCACATCGCCGCAGATATTACGCCACGTTGAGGGTGACGCTTGCGCCAAGTTTCGCCATGATTGCGACACAAGCGGAGGCACTTTCATGACCCAATACCCCAATCTTCTGTCCCCCCTCGATCTGGGGTTCACGACGCTCAAGAACCGGGTGCTGATGGGCTCCATGCACACCGGTCTGGAAGAGACGAAGGATTGGAACCGCGTGGCCGAGTTCTATGCCGAGCGCGCGCGTGGTGATGTGGCCCTGATGGTCACGGGTGGCATGGCCCCGAACCCCGAGGGCGGCGTGTTTCCCGGCGCCGCTGGGCTTTATACGGATGAGGACATCGCCAACCACCGGATCGTGACGGACCGCGTCCATGAGGCGGGTGGCAAGATTGCGATGCAGATATTGCACGCGGGGCGCTATGCGTATTCGCCCGCTTGCGTGGCCCCTTCTGCTGTGAAGTCTCCGATTTCTCCGTTTCCTCCCAAGGAATTGGATGAGGACGGGATTGAAAAGCAGATCAGCGATATTGTGACCGCTGCGACCCGCGCGAAAGAGTCGGGTTATGACGGGGTCGAGGTGATGGGGTCCGAGGGCTATTTCATCAACCAGTTCCTTGTCACCCACACCAACAA
>CBDTVH010000579.1:0-2136 GCA_965363665.1 uncultured Yoonia sp.
CCCAACAACTGGTTACGGCCCTGGCCGCCTATGATGTCGATCTGCGCACATCTGCCATCGCAGTCCCAAGCTCTGAAGTGCGGTATTATCGCACTCGGGACGCAGAGCCAGCACGTGCCCTGGCCACGCAATATGATGCCAGCCTTATCGATCTGACATGGATCGCAGCCCAACCCGAAACCCCTCGAATTGATATCATTCTTGCCCGGTCCACTGACTGACCGGGCAGATGCCCAGAACGAACCCTTCAACCTCAACAAAAGGAAAAAACCATGAAAACCACGACGATGAAATCAATGATGCTCGCACTCGGCCTATTGGCTGGTCCCGCTGTCCTGACCGCGCAAGAAACGGCGCAAAACGACGTACCAATCGTCGAAGCCGCCGAGGAAGCCCCGTGGCTCAAAGTGTATTTTGCATCCGGCAGCGCAACGATCAGCTCAGATCAGGCCGAGACACTCGACCGTGCCGTGCGGACCTTCCGTGAAGGTGACCCTTTTGTCATGATCGTGGCAGGCGGCGCAGACAAGGTCGGCAATCCCAGCCAGAACCTGAACCTGTCGATCCAACGCGCCACAGCCGTTGCATCTGCACTGACCAACCGTGGCATTCCGATCGAGCGGCTGCAGGTTCTTGGTCGTGGCAATAGCGAATTGCAGGTTTCGACTCCGGACGGTGTCGCCGAGGAAGAAAACCGCGTCGTCGAGATTAGCTGGCGCTAATGGGACGTTTTCACCGTTCAATCTGCGTGATCGCTGCCTTGTGCCCGGCTTTCAGCTGGGCGCAAGACAGCGGTGCAGACGCATTCGCCGCACGCGATTTTGCTAGCGCACGGGCCATTTGGCTGGATCAGGCAGCCGAGGGCTCCGCTGATGCGATGCTGGGTCTTGGGCTATTGGCTGACCGTGGCTTTGGGCAACCTCGCGATCTTGATGCCGCGTTTGACTGGTACCAACAAGCTGCCGATCTGGGGCTGGCCGAGGCGCAGTTCAACATCGGCATCATGTACGATGCCGGGATTGGGCGCGCGCGAGATGGTAGCACGGCGCAGCTTTGGTATACGCGGGCCGCCCTGCGTGACCATGCCAGAGCGCAGTACAATCTGGGTCTGTTGCTCGAATCCGGTGACGGCACTGTGGCCAATCCGGCCCTTGCTGCGCATTGGTTCGATCTTGCGGCACTGCGTCTGCCCGCCGCCGCTGAAAAGTCGCGTGTCGTTAGCATTGAAACAGATGCAATCGCCGCGCCGGACATAATGCTTGCAGAGAAAAGCATGCAAGGCATGGAACTGATCTGGGCCGCGAAACCCGAGACATCATCGACTTTTTTGATCGAAGCTTTGCGCGTTCCGTCATCAGAGGCTGATTACAGTAACCCTGTGACCGCACAGACAACGACGGGTTCAGGTTATCTGGATACCACCGCGAACAGCGCGGGCGATATGCTCTGGCGGGTCAGCAATCTGTCCGACAGCAACCTTGATTATGCGCCCAGCCAGTGGGTGGCACCGCAAGACGTGACCGCACCCAAAGGGCGCGTAACATTCGTTGTCGACCCCGAAGTGGAAGGCATGGCGCAGACTGCCGGCGTCTTTGCCGATCAGCTGCGTGGCGCTGGATACTGGGTAAGGGTGGACAATGAAGCGCCGGAAGAAATCAGCGATTTCTATATCAGTTTTGGCTATGCATCCGACGAGATGTTCGCAAGTGAGGTTGCACAGTATCTTCCATTTTCCCGCGAAGTTACGCCAATGAAGCAAGTCGCCGGCGCCGCATACCCTGAAGAGATTTTTGTGAATTTGACCGTGCTGCGATAGTTTGAACAGAAACCCGCAAATCGTCTTGTTGCATCTTGGAGCTGGCAGCGATTGCGACAAGAATACGATCTGGAAAGGGTTTCAAAACCAGAAGGCAGCGACTGTTTTCCGT
Organism: uncultured Yoonia sp.; assembly: GCA_965363665.1. GTDB lineage: Bacteria > Pseudomonadota > Alphaproteobacteria > Rhodobacterales > Rhodobacteraceae > Yoonia. Next base: position 1,929 of record CBDTVH010000579.1, read on the forward strand.
AATCTGGGCTAAATGCGGCTGTGTCCGCTGCGCCTGCAAGACTATCCTGCGCCAGCGAGGTCCAAAAATCCAAAAACGGGTTTGTTCCGCATGCCAGTCATTGATCATGACAGCAGCGAAAGGCCGCCTGAGCCCAGACTTACGTCGACACCAGTTATCAATCGGCTTTAGGACGGCACATTGGTCTGCAATCGAGTCAGCGAATGGA
>CBDTVH010000580.1:0-2127 GCA_965363665.1 uncultured Yoonia sp.
CCCGCCTTGACGGGGATCCGTTTGATCCGCGCCTGCGCTTCGGCCGATTTCGGCAACGTGACGGTCAGAACGCCACGCTTGAATTCTGCTTCGGCCTTGTCGGTATCGACACCGGGCGGCAACGGGATTGTCCGGTAGAAGGCACCGTAGGATCGTTCGGACATGTAAACCCCCTTGCGGGTATCCTCATGCGTGACCTTCTTTTCACCACGAATGGTCATCGCATCACCCGACAGCGAGATGTCGATGTCATCCTCGCTCATGCCGGGCAGTTCGACCTCAATCGCGATGTTTTCGTCCGTTTCTGAAACATCTGTGCTTGGCCCGAACATGCCGACCGGGTTCGTCCGCCCGTTCCAACCGTTCTCGATCCGGCTCCAGAAATTTTCAAAAACATCGTTGATGTCGCGTTGAAGTGTGGCAAGCGGGTTGTTTCCGCTGGTCGTGTCGTTTGACGGGGTCTTGTCCTTGTCACGACCCCAAGGGATGAGATCGCTGATCTGCATTTTGCTATCCTCCTTTCCGCTGCGCGTCAGGCAGCCTTGACGGTGATTTTCTTCGGCTTGGCCTCGGCTGCGCGGGGTAGTTCCAGACGCAACACGCCGTTCTTGACGTCAGCCTTGATCTTCTTCTGGTCAACGGCATCCGACAGCGTGAAGACCCGGCTGTACCCGCCCTCGCGATATTCCGAAGACAGGCGGCGATATCCTTCCGGCGCATGCGGCTTGATGTGGCCGGTCAGGGTCAGCACCTGCCGTTCGATCGTCAGGTCGATGTCGTCCGGCGCCACGCCGGGCATATCTGCAAGAATGACGGTCGTGTCGCCCTTCTCAAAAATGTCGACTGCCGGTGTGAACATTTTTTCGACCGGATCGCCTGCACCATTTCGGGTTGCAACGCTACGGTCGTCTTGGGTCGAAAGTTCCTGTGCCATGATGATCCTCCTTTCGGTACTGGCTTATGATTTGATCGCGATGCGCTTGGGCTTTTCGTCTTCGGGCCGCTGCATCTCGACGGTCAACACGCCGTTTTCGAACCGCGCATCGACCTGATCGGCATCAATGCGGAACGGCAGTTCGATCGACCGCGAGAATTTGCCCTTCGGTCGCTCGCGTCGATGCCACGTCAGATCGTCGTCGGTGTCGTGGTCGCTGAATTCACCGCGGATCGAGATCATCGTATCCTGAACGGTGATGTCGATATCATCTTGCGACAGACCGGGAAGTTCGGCCGTCATCACGACGCTGTCCTGACCCGCCCAGAAGTTCACGGGCGGATAGGTTGTCGTGCCTCTTGATGTGCCCAGGCCATCGAACAGCCGGTTCATCTGGCTTTGCATGCGGCGCATATCGGCGAATGGATCGGTCCCGGTAAAGGGATCAAAGCGTGTGTGTAGCATGGGTTTCCTCCTTTCCTTTGCTCAGGTCGTATGCCTGTCCGATCCGCCAGATGGGCGCAGGTCCGCAGTGTCTGCATTGCGGCAGGTCAGACGCGACATGTTGTCAGGGGATATCGAAGTGGCGGGTTGCAGGAGGAACGCAACGCCAGTGTCTTGACGCAAAGACCCGCACCAAGCCTGAATTGGCAGCCAACTCACGGATCGCATTGCGCCAATCGCCGGTTCCACTACCTGGGGACCCGCCAGCGGCATCCCCTACGTCATTTCATGTGGAAAAGCGTTTTTTGATGTCAAGTATCTGGCCGGAAAATTTCTTTTGCAGTCGGGCAGCGGTAGTGTCGCCATTGTACGTACAGCTTCTGTACGGAATATGTACGCGCTCTGTACCTCATCTGACGTACCCCTTGCGACACGCCGCCTGCGGGCCTATATCTAGGGTGTCCTTCGGGACTATGGACATAAACGCGCTCGTAATAAGCGGATCGGACCCGGGGGCGGTACCCGGCGTCTCCACCAAAAACCCTTCATTTGGGGGCTATGGGGACGAAATAGGATCGACGAACGTCTAAAGGGGTAAGCTTTGTCCCGGTGAGTTACCACCGTTATCGGTACAAATTGTATAGTTGCAAATGACAACAATGCACCGATGGCAGTCGCAGCGTAAGCTAGCGCCTAATATCGAACCTTAACTCCTTAGGTTTTGCGACCTAGGGCGGGGTCCGCAGGTA
>CBDTVH010000581.1:0-2127 GCA_965363665.1 uncultured Yoonia sp.
CTATGCGCAGTCGTTTTACCCACCTTGGGAGGTGACGGCGTGATGGCAAAGACGGTGCGCATTCACGAGGTAGGGCCCAGAGATGGCTTGCAGAATGAACAGCGCGTGATTTCTGTGGCACGCAAGGTGGCGCTGATAGATCTGCTGGCCCAGTCAGGACTGCGCGACATTGAGGTCGGCAGTTTCGTCAGCCCCAAATGGGTGCCGCAGATGGCCGATACCGATCAGGTGCTGGCGCAACTGACGCCTGTGCCGGGTGTACGTTACGCGGTGCTGGTGCCCAATATGCGCGGTTGGGATGGGTTTCTGGCTGCCCGCCGTGATGATATGATCACCGATGTTGCGGTCTTCATCTCGGCGTCTGAGGGGTTTTCGCAAAGCAATCTCAATTGCTCTATTGCCCAGTCGGTAGAGCGATTGCAGCCTGTCGTCGCGGCAGCCCAAAAGCATGATGTGGCCGTGCGCGGCTATGTCTCTTGTGTCACCGACTGCCCATTTGACGGGCAGACGTCACCGCAGCAGGTTGCGGATGCGGTCGCGATGTTACGTGAAATTGCCCCGATGCAGGTGTCGTTGGGCGATACCATCGGCCAAGGCACGCCGACCCGTGTCGCAGCAATGCTGGAGGCAGTGCTTGATGTCGCGCCGGCGACGGATCTTGCAGGTCATTTTCACGATACCGGTGGGCAGGCGCTGGCCAATATCGAAGTATCCCTGGATTTGGGCTTGCGTGCCTTTGACAGTGCCGTCGGCGGCTTGGGCGGGTGCCCCTATGCCCCCGGTGCGCCAGGCAATGTCGCGACCGAAGCGGTTTTGGATCTGTTGGCGCGTTTGGGTTATGAGACGGGCGTGGACCGTGATGTGATTGCGCAGGCAGCAGAGATGGCAAAGGGTATGCGATGATTGATCTGCAGGTTGATGGACGTGGTGTTGCGACGCTCGCACTGGCCCGGCCCGAAAAGCACAACGCCCTGTCACAAGCGTTGATAGATACGCTCACTCAGGCCGCTGCAAAGATCGCCGCTGACCCGGCGATCCGTGTGGTGATACTGACAGGGCAGGGTCCATCGTTTTGCGCAGGCGGTGACTTGGGTTGGATGCAAGAGCAGATGGCTGGCGATGCCACGATGCGGCGCGCAGCGGCACGGTCGATCGCCCAGATGCTGGGGGCAATCAACACGCTGCCGCAACCGGTGATTGGCCGGGTGCAGGGCAACGCCTTTGGTGGCGGTATCGGGATGGCTTGTGTCTGCGATGTGGCGGTTGCCGTTGATGATGCCAAATTCGGTTTGACTGAGACAAAGCTGGGGCTGATCCCGGCGACGATCGGCCCATATGTCCTGGCGCGCATGGGTGAGGCCCATGCGCGCCGTGTGTTCATGTCGGGCCGTCTGTTTGATGCGGCGGAAGCCGTCACATTGGGCATCATCGCCAAGGCAGTGCCCGCAGCAGCGCTTGATGCCGCAGTCGAAGCAGAGGTTGTCCCATACCTGCAATGCGCCCCTGATGCGGTGGCAGCCGCAAAGGCATTTGCCCGCAGTTTGGGGCCGCCCATCGACGAATCGGTGATCAACCGGTCAATCGATGCGCTGATCGCCCAGTGGGAGGGCCGTTCAGCGAAAGAAGGCATTTCTGCCTTTTTTGAGCGCAGAAAGCCGGATTGGGCTGTCACACAGGCGCCTTAATCGTCAGAATTGTGTCTCACTTCTGACCGATTTCGAAGGGCATTCTAGGTCTCGAAGTGGAGAGACTGATGCCTTTTATATGGCCCACAAGTGAACAAATCATTTACCGTGTCGTGCGCTTGCGCCGTTTGATTGCAGTGGCCGTGGCCCTGCCTGTGCTGGTGATGTTGGTAGGGGCCATCCTCGACCCGACAGTGCTTTCGCCGCAACGCGCGACCATCGCGTCACTTGCAGTGGCGATGCTTGTTGTCGGTCATGTCATGCTTTTCCCCAATGTGACGCTTGAGACGATCAGCCTGTCGCTGTCCGTGACGGCGCTTGTAGTGGCGATGCCCGTGATCAAGGTCGTGGCCGGTTGGGCGCCTGCTGCACATCAAACTGCGGCTCTGGTCATGCTCGTGACCTTCGCAGTTGCGGCGATGGGCGTTCTGATGGCGCTTTT
>CBDTVH010000582.1:0-2122 GCA_965363665.1 uncultured Yoonia sp.
GTTTGTCCGATGTGCTTAAAGCTTCCGACCGCAAAGTTACGGTCGAGGAAATCCAGCGCAAGGTGTCAGAGCATTACAACATCCGCCTGTCCGACATGATTGGGCCCAAGCGGGTGCGCAACTATGCCCGTCCCCGTCAGATCGCGATGTACCTGGCCAAACAGATGACCAGCCGGTCCCTGCCAGAGATCGGACGCCGCTTTGGCGGGCGTGACCACACCACAGTCATGCACGGCGTGAAACGGATCGAAGAGCTCAAGGCGCTGGATAGCCAGATCGCCGATGATCTGGAACTCTTGCGCCGCGCTTTGCAGGAATAAACCTGCGAAGCCGGGTAGGGCGCTTGACGCGGACAAACCCATCGTAAACAGTTCAACAAAACGCTTGAGAGTGGCGCGAAATAGGGTACATTTCGCGTCCCGGCAGCGCCCGGTATCAAGATATGCGGAGATTGGGACATGAAATTCAGCATTGAACGTGCGGCACTTTTAAAAGCGGTTGCGCAGGCCCAATCCGTGGTCGAGCGGCGCAACACGATCCCGATTTTGGCCAACGTCCTGATCGAAGCCGAAGGTGACAGCGTCCAGTTCCGCGCGACCGACCTGGACATCGAAGTGGTTGACCGCGCCCCTGCAAAGGTCGAGCGGGCAGGCGCCACAACGGTTGCGGCGGTGACGCTCAACGAAATCGTACGCAAGTTGCCAGATGGCGCATTGGTCACGCTGACCGAAGATGGCGCATCTGGCCGTTTGACCATCGAAGCAGGGCGGTCGAACTTCTCGCTTGCGACCCTGCCGAAAGAAGACTTCCCGGTCATGGCGTCCTCTGAGTATGCCGCCAATTTCTCGGCCCCGGCCCCGGTCTTGCGCCGTCTTTTTGACAAATCCAAATTCGCTATTTCGACCGAGGAAACACGGTATTACCTCAACGGTGTCTACATGCATGTTGCCGACAGCGATGGCGGTAAGGTGCTGCGCTGCGTCGCGACCGATGGTCACCGTCGGGCGCGCATTGACGCCGACCTGCCGCAAGGTGCCGCCGACATGGCCGGCGTGATCGTGCCCCGCAAAACAGTTGGCGAACTGCGCAAGCTGCTGGACGATGACGATATGCAAATCGCGGTCTCTGTCTCGGAAACCAAGATCCGCTTCGCGACCCCAGACATCACACTGACCTCAAAGGTCATTGACGGCACATTCCCCGATTACACCCGTGTGATCCCGCAGGGGAACACGCGGAAATTGGAAGTGGACGCCAGCGAATTCGCCAAAGCGGTGGACCGTGTCGCGACGGTTTCGTCAGAACGGTCGCGCGCAGTCAAGTTGTCGCTGGACGAAGACCGGCTGGTGCTGTCAGTCAACGCACCAGACAGTGGCGCGGCAGAAGAAGAGCTGGCCGTGGCCTATAGCGATGAACGGTTGGAGATCGGCTTCAACGCCAAGTACCTGCTTGAGATCGCAAGCCAGGTTGATCGTGAAAACGCCGTTTTCATGTTCAACACCGCTGGCGATCCGACCTTGATGCGTGAAGGCAACGATACTTCAGCGGTGTATGTCGTCATGCCGATGCGCGTGTGACGGGACCAGAAATTTTCGAAATTTCTGAAGGCGGGACAGATACTCATCTCGTTTGGTGCACATGACCCAGCTTGCGATCAAAGAGCTGACGCTATCGCATTTCCGCTCGCATAAACGGGTGGCAATGACGCTTGATGCGCGTCCTCTGGCGATCTTTGGCCCCAATGGCGCAGGCAAAACCAACATTCTCGAAGCGGTCTCGCTCTTGTCGCCCGGTCGGGGGTTGCGCCGCGCCGGTGCCGACGATCTGACGCGCAGACCAGAGGCATTGGGCTGGAAAATCACCGCCTTGCTGCAATCGCTGCACCAGACCCATGAAATCGAAACCTGGGCCGAGGCCGGCAACCCGCGCCAGTTGCGCATTGATGGCAAGGCCGCACCGCAGACGGCATTGGGGCGCATTGCGCGTATCTTGTGGCTGGTCCCGTCGATGGACCGGCTGTGGATCGAAGGTGCCGAGGGGCGCAGACGGTTCCTTGATCGGGCAACCCTCAGCTTTGAGCCAAGCCATGCTGAGGCCGTTCTGACCTACGAAAAGGCGATGC
>CBDTVH010000583.1:0-2121 GCA_965363665.1 uncultured Yoonia sp.
TTGGTGATCGTGCGACCGTCGTCATGGCGGCAGAGATAGGAGTGACGGTCACCGAAGGTGTTGGTCACCTCGGCTATCACCGTGGTCAGCGCATCGTCTGCGTTGTAGCACAGCCAGAACGAGACGGGGTTAAAGACATGCCCCAGCACGCGCGGCTGGGCGAGGAGTTCGATCCGCGCCGCATCAGTCACATCGTAGGCTGCCAGCACGTCACGCACCCATGCGGCCCCTTTGCCATGCTTTAGCGCACCACCGTGGTCGCTGTCGTGCAATGACATCAGGTTGCGGCCGTTGCGCGAGAACAGCGTCGGCGTGCGTACCTCTCCGTCGGCGTCGGTCAGCACATAGTCGATGGAATAACGAAAGGCATTTTTCGTCGCGCCACGCCGCCCATGATAGGTTTCTGCTGCGATATGATGAACGGTTCCGGTCACTCGGCTGCGTGTTGCACGTGTTCAAGCGCGTTCAACGACTGCACCACATCCAGCGCGCTGGACAGCCCGTCTTCGTGAAAACCGTTCTTCATCCACGCGCCACAGAACCAAGTCCGGTTTGATCCGTTCATGGCGGCCGCGGCTTCCTGTGCTGCAATCGCCTCAAGGTCATAGACCGGGTGGCGCAGCGTGACCTCATCCCAGATCAGGTCTTCGCGGATCGGGCGGTTGCTGTTCAACGTGACCATCATATCCTCGCCTTTCAGCCAAGGCTGCAAGGAGTTCATCCAGTAGGTCAAGTTGATTTCCTTGTCGGTCCGCTGGGCATCCTCAGAATAGACCCAAGACGACCAGACCTGACGCCGCTTCGGCATGATCGAAGCATCCGAATGCAGGATGACCTTGTTGGGCTGATAGCGCACCGCGCCCAGAACCGATTTTTCGATTGCCGTGGCGTCGGACAACATGCGCAGGGTATCGTCAGAGTGGGTTGCAAAGACCACTTCATCAAACGCTTCCCAATCCGCGCCATGTGTCTTTACGTCAGCACCGGTCCGGGTGCGGCGTACGGCGTCGATGGGTGTGGCAAGCCGTATATCAATGCCCCGTTGCATCATATCGGCGCCCAACCGCGAGACGTATTCGCGCGATCCGCCATCGACTGTATACCACTGGTGCTGACCGGTCGCACCAAGCAGGGCGTGATTGTCAAAAAACCGCATCATCGCGTAGGCGGGAAAATCGAGGATCTTCTCTTTCGGCGTTGACCAGATGGCCCCGGAAAAAGGCAGCAGATAATGGTCGCGGAAATAATCGCTCAGGTTTAGTTTCCGAAGCAATTCGCCGATCGTCAGTGTTTCGTCCTGACTGGCCTGAAGCCCTTTGGCGTTGAATTTCAGAATATCACGGACCATCCGCAGAAAGCGGGGGCTTGCGATGTTGCTGCGCTGGGCAAACAAGGCGTTCAGGCTGGCAAGACCGTATTCCATGCGCCCGCCGCTGAAAGAGGCACCAAAGCTCATGTTGCTTTTGGTCACGGGCACATCAAGATGATCAAACAGCTTCGTCAGATGGGGATAGTTGGCATAGTTGAAAACGATAAACCCGGTATCAACGGCCTGATCCCGGTTCTTGCCTGCCATCCGCGTCCGGGCGTGCCCGCCAAGGCGATCTTCAGCCTCGAACAAGACCACCCGATGATTTTCGGCCAAGGCATGTGCGGCGCCCATCCCCGAAATTCCAGCACCGATGACGGCAATTTTTCTGGGCGCGATGGTCCCGGTCTCGAATGGCATGTTGGGGGGGCTCCGTTCCGTATTCGTCGTTTGTTATTCTTATTACGCGGCCATTACTTACATGGATCACAAGAAAAAGCATCGGTCATGTGATCCAATCTGAAATGGGGGGCGTAACAGCTATATGTTGACGGAAACACATGCCCTCACAAAAGCGGATGCGCTGCCGCCTTCAGTCACTTATGGTGCACTCAAGGTGCAGCCGGTGCGCAAATCGAGGACGACGAAGGTGAATTCCGAAGCTACAGCAAAACGCATGGCCTGGGTGGTTCAGGTCTATGCCGTGCGGGACAACAAGGACCGCAAGGCATTTGCTGAACTTTTTGGCTATTTCGCCCCACGGGTGAAGTCGTTTTTGATGAAATCGGGGGCCAGCCCGGATCTGGCAGAAG
>CBDTVH010000584.1:0-2116 GCA_965363665.1 uncultured Yoonia sp.
GTCCTGTTAAGCTTGAGCTTGCGCAGTACCGTGAAATGGCCGCCTTTGCGCAGTTCGGGTCCGATCTGGATGCCGCCACACAGCAGTTGCTGAACCGTGGTGCACGCCTGACCGAGTTGATGAAGCAGCCACAGTATTCGCCACTGACCAACGCCGAGATCGTTTGCGTCATCTATGCAGGCACCAAAGGTTACCTCGACAAGATCGACGTCAAGCAGGTTGGCCGGTTCGAGGCGGGTCTGCTCAAGCACCTGCGCACGAACGCGTCCGACGTGCTGGATATGATCACCAAGGAAGACCCAAAGATCAAAGGTGAAGCCGAAGAGAAGATCAAAGCGGCCATCGACGCTTTCGCAAAAGACTTCGCTTAATCTTTGAGACAAAGGAGGCTTTGCTTTGCCAAGTCTTAAGGACCTGAAAAACCGGATCGAGTCGGTCAAATCGACCCGCAAGATCACCAAGGCCATGCAGATGGTCGCGGCCGCAAAACTGCGCCGCGCCCAGGATGCAGCCGAGGCATCGCGCCCCTACACAGAACGGTTCAACGCCGTGATGGCCGGGCTTGCTGCATCGGTTGGCGGATCAGATAGTGCACCGAAATTGCTGTCCGGTACGGGCAGCGATCAGGTGCAACTGCTGATCGTCATGACCGCTGAACGCGGGCTGTGCGGTGGCTTCAACAGCAACATCGCCAAGCTGGCCAAGACGCATGCACAAAAGCTGATCGGCGAAGGCAAGACCGTGAAAATCATCACGGTCGGCAAAAAAGGCCGCGACGCGATGAAGCGCGACCTGAGCAAGCATTTCGTCGGGCACGTTGACCTGACCGAAGTCAAGCGCGTCAGCTATGCGGATGCGCAAGGCATCGCCAAGGATATCCTTGGCCGCTTTGACGCCGAGGAATTCGATGTCGCGACGATCTTTTTCGCGCGCTTCGAAAACGTCGTCGTGCAGCACCCGACAGCGCAGCAGATCATTCCCGCCCAGTTCGAGCAGGAAGAGGATGCTGACGTCACGCTTTACGACTACGAGCCCGGCGAGGAAGAAATCCTGGCTGACCTGCTGCCGCGCGGCGTGGCCACGGCAATCTTCAGCGCCTTGCTGGAAAACGCCGCGTCCGAGCAGGGCGCGCGTATGTCGGCAATGGACAACGCGACACGCAACGCAGGCGAGATGATCGACAAGCTGACGATCCAGTACAACCGCTCGCGTCAGGCCGTGATCACCAACGAGCTGATTGAAATTATTTCGGGCGCGGAAGCGCTCTAGACCCCGGAGAATACGAAAATGGCAAATGCAAAAGGCAAGATCACGCAGGTCATCGGCGCTGTCGTCGACGTGCAGTTCGACGACCACCTGCCCGAGATTTTGAACGCGCTGATCACAGACAACAACGGCAAGCCGCTGGTGTTGGAAGTGGCCCAGCACCTTGGTGAAAACACCGTTCGCGCCATCGCGATGGACTCGACCGAGGGTCTGGTGCGCGGTCAGGAAGTGGTTGACCAGGACGACACGATCACCGTGCCCGTGGGCGACGCCACACTGGGCCGCATCATGAACGTCGTGGGTGATCCCGTGGACGAAAAAGGCCCGATTGGCGAAGAAAGCCGCCGGTCCATTCACGCCGAAGCCCCACCATTTGAGGCACAGTCCACCGCGTCCGAGGTTCTGGTGACAGGCATCAAGGTTATCGACCTTCTCGCGCCTTACGCGAAGGGTGGTAAGATTGGTCTCTTCGGTGGTGCCGGTGTTGGTAAAACCGTTCTTATTCAGGAACTGATCAACAACATCGCCAAAGTGCACTCCGGCTACTCTGTTTTTGCAGGCGTGGGCGAGCGGACACGTGAAGGGAACGACCTTTACTACGAATTCATCGAATCCGGCGTTATCAACGCCGAAGACCTGACCAAATCCAAAGTGGCCTTGGTCTATGGTCAGATGAACGAGCCTCCAGGTGCGCGTATGCGTGTGGCCCTGTCCGGTCTGACAATGGCGGAATCGTTCCGTGACCAATCCGGTACAGACGTTCTGTTCTTCGTCGACAACATCTTCCGCTTTACACAAGCGGGTTCCGAGGTGTCGGCGCTGTTGGGTCGTATCCCATCCGCTGTGGGCT
>CBDTVH010000585.1:0-2115 GCA_965363665.1 uncultured Yoonia sp.
ATGGCCCATTACGCCATCCCCCTGCTGCCCTTTGGCGGCGTCAAGCAGTCGGGCCTGGGCCGCGAAGGCGGGCATGAAGGTATGCTCGAATTCATGGAAACCCAATATATTTCGGCCAGCTGGTGAACCGCATGTCAGACGTCATTGCAGCCCCCTCTGTCCGTGTCCTTGCCCGCGAAAAGGGCATTGATCTGGAAAAACTGGCGCGCGACCTTGGCCGCACCACAATTGCGCGTGAAGACCTTACAGGCGATGCCAAGTCGGCACCTGCCACCGGCAATCATGCGACATTCTGGGATGTGGATCACAGCCAATACGGACCGGTGACCGAAGAACCACTGAGCCGCTTTGCGCAGGTGGCGTCCGCCAATCTTGCCGCGGCCAATGCCATGATCCCACAGGTCACCCATCACGACCGTGCCGATGTCACAGCCATCGAGGCATTGCGGCGCGAACTGAAACCCGAAGCACAGGCGCGCGGTGTCAAGCTGACGGCGCTGGCGTTTCAGGTCAAGGCGCTGGCGCGCACATTGCGGGCGTTTCCCCGGTTCAACGCGTCGTTGTCACCGGATGGCATGTCACTGATCCTCAAGGACTATGTCCATATCGGCATCGCGGTGGATACACCACATGGCCTGATGGTACCTGTGATCCGGGACGCGGACCGCAAGGGACTGTGGCAGATCGGGGCGGAGATCACCGACCTGGCAACACGCGCGCAAGCGCGCAAAATCGGCCCCAATGAAATGGGCGGAGCGTCGATGTCGATCAGCAATCTGGGCGGGATTGGCGGGACCGCTTTCACGCCAATCGTCAACCCCCCCGAATTGGCGATACTGGGCCTGACCCGAACGGAAATGACACCTGTTTGGGACGGCGAGGTATTCCAGCCTGCCCCGATGGTGCCACTGGACCTCAGCTATGACCACCGCGTCATCAACGGCGCCGACGCGGCACGCTTTACAGCGCACCTCGCGGGTCTTCTGGCAGATCCGCGCAGGATGATGATCTAGTAACGGATCAAATCGACAGCGCAATCAAGGGCGCAGGCGGCACCAAAATCAGGCCTGCGTGTGCAGTTTCGATAGCGCAACGCCGCGCCAGTATACGAAATCATGCGCAGGGTTGGCTGAAAAAGCGCATAAACACTGGACCATTCGCACGCATTTTATATGCTAAACGCCAACGATTTGCGAAGGTACACCACAATGACCAATCAACCTGTTCCAAAACGTCGTATTGTTTCGTCTCGTCATTTGGCTGAAGGCGAAGGCTGGGAGGCCTCGGAGGTCGAGTACGGGATGATTATCGCATATAATGCGTTCTCGCGCTGGATGACGCGCTGCATGTCGGCTGCCGGCAATACTGACTTGACCCCCCTGGAAATTCTCGTGCTGCATAACACCAATCACCGTGGACGCGACAAGCGCCTGACAGATATCTGTTTTCTTCTGAACATCGAAGATACCCACACCGTGAATTATGCGCTGCGCAAGCTTTTGAAAATGGGGCTCTTGTCGGCAGAAAAGCGCGGCAAGGAGATGTTCTACAGCGCGTCTGAAACAGGTGAAAAGCTGTGCGAGGCCTACCGTGAAGTACGCACCAGTTGTTTTCTCGATGGTCTATCCCGCATGGACATAACCGGAGAGGAAATGCGCGACCTCGCGGCCAACCTGCGTGCCCTTTCGGGCCAATATGATCAGGCCAGCCGCGCGGCGGCGTCGCTTTAGTTGTTCATCATGTTCGGCAGGACGGTAACGATCTGCGGGAATATGCAGATCAGCACGACACCCAAGAGCAGCAGCAGGAAAAACGGGAAGGCGGCCTTTGCGATGCGCAATATGTCGATGCCTGTCAGGCCCTGAATGACGAACAGATTGAACCCGACGGGTGGTGTGATCTGGCTCATCTCAACCACGATTACCAGGTAGATACCAAACCACAGCGGGTCGATCCCCACTGCGGTGACCATCGGCATGATAATGGATGTGGTCAGAACAATCACCGAGATGCCATCCAGAAAACACCCCAGCACGATGAAGAAAATCGTCAGCGCCACCAGCAATGCGGTCACCGATAGGTTCATGTCGGAAATCCAGGCGGCCAGATTGCGTG
>CBDTVH010000586.1:0-2110 GCA_965363665.1 uncultured Yoonia sp.
AACGCGCGGCGGACGTTGTATTCCTTGTCCGTGGGCGGGGCAGAGGCCAGCCAGAACGGGTTGGGGGATTTGATCCCCAGAAAGTCAGTTGTCAGATCAGCCATCTTAATTGCTCCCCATCAAGGTTGCATGAATATCCATTGCCGCATCGCGGCCTTCCGCGACGGCAGTAACAGTCAGGTCGTCACCGCCGCTGGCACAATCGCCACCCGCCCAAACATCTGCCATGCTGGTCCGCCCGGCACCAGTTACGGCAATCTTGCGGCCTTCGAGTTCCAGACCGCCATCTGTGGTCAGGGTCTGGCCAATTGCCTTGAACACCTGATCGGCAGGCAGACGCCCGGTTTCGCCGGTGCCTTTCAGCCCATTGCCGTCGTCCATCGTATATTCCAGCTCAATCTCGCGCACTGCCCCGTTGCCGTGGATGGCGACAGGTTGCGCGTTGAACATCAGCCGCACACCCTTTGAGGCAGCAAGGTCCTGTTCATACCGACTGGCGCTCATCGCGTCGCGCCCGCGTCGGTAGGCGATGGTCACATTCTGCGCGCCCAGCAGTTTGGATTGCACGGCAGCGTCCACGGCCGTCATACCGCCGCCAATCACGACAACATCGCGACCGACGGGAAGGGATGACAAATCGTGGCTTTGTCGCAACTCTTTGATGAAATCGACAGCATCACGTACGCCATCCTTATCCTCACCATCGCTGCGCAGTGCGTTCACACCACCGAGGCCCACACCCAGGAAGACCGCGTCAAAGCAATGGGTCAGTGACTCCATCGTTAATTCATCGCCCAGACGCATTCCTGTCTTGATCTCGATCCCGCCAATGCCCAAAAGCCAGTCGACCTCGCGCGCCGCAAAGTCATCGGTGGATTTATAGGCGGCAATGCCGAATTCATTGAGGCCACCCGGCTTGGCCTCGGCATCATAGATCGTCACGTCGTGCCCATGCATTGCAAGCCGATGTGCGCAAGCCAGACCGGCAGGACCGGCACCGACCACGGCGACCTTCTTGCCGGTCGTTGGTGCGCGGTCATAGGGGTGGCGCTGTTTCGCCATCAATGTATCGGTCGCGTGACGCTGCAGGCGACCAATCTCGACCGGTTTGCCCTCGGCCAGTTCACGCACGCAAGCTTGTTCGCATAAATCCTCGGTCGGACACACACGGGCGCACATGCCGCCGAGGATGTTCTGGTCAAAGATCGTTTTGGCCGCCGCCTCTGGTGTGCCTGTGCTGATCTGGCGGATGAAAAGCGGGATGTCGATGTCTGTCGGGCAGGCCGTGACACAGGGTGCATCATGGCAAAAATAACAGCGGTCTGCGGCCACAGCGGCCTCGTGCGGGGCAAAGGGTGCGTGCAAATCGTCGAAGTTCTGGGCGAGCGTTTCTTGCGGCAAACGCGCGGCGGTAATACCGGGGGTCATTGGGCTGGACATGGGCGTGATCCTGTCGTGGCTAATCCCCTTTAGCCTGCCACAATTTTATTTTTTATCAAATGGTAAATTTTTGGCGTTTTGCGAAAAGGGAACGCTGCAACTGATTGCGGGGTCAGGATGCCTCCGGCGGAAGTTTGATTGGACGAAGAAAGTCAGAGGCTTAGGTCAGAAATGGAACGGTTCGACCGTGATCCTCTTGCCCAGCGTGAGCGCGTCAGCGACGTGGATCATCGGGGATAGGTCGACCTCTGATGCGCCATTTTTCACCAGTTCCGCCATGCGATCGTAAAGCGCGGTGTATTCGCGGTTATTCCCGGCGGCGATCTCTTGCCCGTCAATAATAAGACGATCGCCACCGTCATGCAGGTCTAGTGTGCCATCAGTGGTTTCCACCTTGATGTCCCAGGTCTGGGGGCCCTCTTGCCGCCAATCGAAGTCGCCCGAAACATTTGCGGTCCATTGCAGTTGCGCCGCGATAGGTGTGTCGCGGTTCGCTGGGAAATGCAGGTCCGCTGACCGCAGGTGGATCGGCATCGGCAGAATTCCCGTGATGATCGACAGCGCGTTGCTGCCGGGATCAAACACCCCCATCCCGCCGGGTGCAAAGACCCACTCCTGCCCCGGATGCCAGCGCCGCACGTCTTCTTTCCAGGTGATCTGCGCCCCAATA
>CBDTVH010000587.1:0-2105 GCA_965363665.1 uncultured Yoonia sp.
CAGATAGGCCGTTGCCCCCGGTGTCACGACCATCGCAATCACAAGAAACGCACCAACGGTTTGCAGGGCCGCCACACATGACGCGGCGAGCAAGGTGAAGAATACGACACGCAGGACATCAGGCCGCAGCCCAATGGACCGCGCATGGTTTTCATCAAAGAACGTGACCATCAGGTCTTTCCACTTGGCCAGCAGAACTGCCAGAGTCACAAAGCCGATGATCGCCAGTTGCAAGGTATCGGACGGTGTAATCGCCAGAATATTGCCCAAGGTGATCGTCTGCACACTGACCGACGTGGGCGACAATGACACCATGAACAGCCCCAGCCCAAAAAAGGATGTGAAAATCAGCCCGATGATCGTGTCCTCTTTCAATCCAGAGCGTTGATTGAGAAACAGCATCGCGCCCGCCGCCAATCCACCCGCCACAAAAGCGCCAAGCGCGAAGGGCAAGCCCAGCATGTAGGCCCCCGCGACGCCGGGCACGATGGAATGGCTGAGCGCGTCACCGATCAGCGACCAGCCTTTCAGCATCAGATAGGCCGATAGAAACGCGCACACGCCCCCGACCAAGGCGCTGACCCACATGGCGTTGAACATGTAGGCATAGCTGAAGGGTTCCAGCAGGATCGTCATGTGGGCTCTTTTGTTTCTTCTTTGGTGGTTTGGTGGTCTTCGCCATAAACGATGAAGGGCCGTTCATCGTCGGTGATAACCTGAATTTGACGGCTGTCATCATCATCGTGCAGGTCAGAACCACCCAGAACAAAGTGACGCAAGACCCCGCCAAAAGCCAGTTCCAGATTTTCCCGCGTGAACGTATCTTGCGTCAGGCCGAATGCCAGCACCGTGCCTTTGACCAGAATGGTCCGGTCACAAAATTCAGGGACGGAGCCGAGGTTGTGGGTCGAGACCAGGATGACCCGGCCTTCATCGCGCAGATCACGCAGCAATGCGACGATGGCATCTTCGGTCTGCACATCGACACCGGTGAACGGCTCATCCAGCAGGATGACCTGCCCCTCTTGCGCGAGGGCGCGGGCCAGAAAGACGCGTTTACGCTGGCCGCCGGAAAGCTCGCCGATTTGACGATACCGGTATTCCGACATGTTGACGCGGGCCAAAGCCTGGGTCACCGCGTCATGATCAGCCTGCTTGGGGCGACGAAAGAACCCCATATGCCCGTAGCGACCCATCATCACGACATCTTCGACGAGGACCGGAAAGGTCCAGTCAACCTCTTCAGATTGCGGCACATAGGCTACGATATTGCGGCGCAGCGCCTCGCTTACCGGCATGCCCAGCACCGAAATCTCGCCGCGGGCGGCTGGCAAGAAACCCATGATCGCCTTGAAAAGGGTGGATTTGCCGGCACCATTGACCCCTACAAGGGCCGTGATGGTCCCCGTGGGGATCTCAAAGCTCGCGTTATGAAGGGCGGTGTGACCATTGCGGTAAGTCACCGTCACATCGTGGGAAATGATACCGGGGTTCTGGATCATTCGGTCAAACCTGCTGCAATGGTTTCGGTCGTGACACGTATCAGATCGAGATACGTCGGCACCGGGCCATCCGCTTCGGTCAGACTGTCGACGTAAAGCATGCCGGCGTATCTTGCATCCGTCTCGCGGGCGACCTGTTCGGCGGGCGCCTGGCTGACGGTGCTTTCGCAAAATACGGCGGGAATGTTATTTTCGCGCACCGTATCAATCACCCGGCGCACCTGTTGTGGGGTGCCTTGCTGGTCGGCGTTGATCGGCCAGAGGTAGAGTTCCTGCATTTCAAAATCGCGTGCCAGATAGCTGAATGCGCCTTCACAGCTGACCAGCCAGCGCTGTTCGGCGGGCACGGCAAGGATTTGTTCGCGTAACGGTGTCAGGGTCGCGGTGATTTCTGCCTTATAGGTCTCTGCATTCGCACGGTAGATGTCGGCGTTTTCGGGGTCATGAGCAACAAATGCATCGCGGATGTTGTCGACATAGATCAGCGCGTTTTCAAGGCTCATCCAAGCGTGAGGGTTGGGTTTGCCATCGTATTCCCCCGACGAAATGCTCATCGGTTCAATGCCGTCGCTCAGCGTCGCACTAGGCACATCAGACAGGTTG
>CBDTVH010000588.1:0-2105 GCA_965363665.1 uncultured Yoonia sp.
TCATGCCGGTAGGCGCAGCTAGCGTTCAGATCATGAGCGCCCGCGATACCGTGACCTTTTACCTGCCACCCCAGTTGCGCAAACAAGCAGAGCGCGGCAGTCACAATTTTATCAGGAAGATATGCGAAGTACTGACTGCCGCAGGGCTGACCGTTGAATTTGATGACGATGATGACTTGGCGCGGCTTCGGGCAATGGCGCGACTAGGGCGCGGACTGTATTTGATGGATCCTCCTGCAAATGCGCGTGGCCTGACGTTTCGGAAAACATACATCTATCCATTCTGGCACATCGAAAAAGAGGCAGAGCGCTGGCATTGGCCCGTGGCACAAGACGTCTTTGACCCCAAGACGGTTGACCAACGCAAGGCTGCAAATTTTTACCGGTTCTGGCGTAAGAGGCTGTTTGACGAGGCGCCAAATCACGCCCGCAAAGACGGTTTCGTCTATGTGCCTTTGCAGGGCCAGCTTTTGCGCCATCGGTCATTTCAATCGTGTAGCCCGATTGAGATGATCAAGACGGTTCTAAAACGCGATGTCGGGCGGCAGGTTATCGTCACGCTTCACCCGTCAGAGACCTATTCCGCTGACGATAGACATGCCCTGCAAGAGCTTTCGTCGAACGATGACCGACTGATGATCGGGACAAGCGGTTCCCCCAGCTACTTGCAGAATTGCGATTATATCGTGACCCAGAATTCAGCCGTGGGGTTTGAAGGGTATTTCTTTGGCAAGCCTGTGATCCTGTTTGCAAAATCCGACTTTCACCATATCGCGCTGAATATCGCCAAAATCGGCCCCTTGCGGGCCTTTGAACAAGTCGAAAACCACCTGCCCGACCATGCCGCCTATCTTTACTGGTTTTTGCAGATGCGGGCGATCAATGCCGGGCGGCCAGAGGCGAAGAAGACAATTCGCAATGTTCTGCGCAATCACGGCTGGCCAGTTTGAACGAAAAAAGGCGCCTCGGAAGGCGCCCTTTTGCGAAACCTGTATTTTTCAGATCAGATCGAGTCTTCGATCCAGCCTTGCAGGGCTGCCTTTGGTGCGGCACCGGCTTTGTTCGATACGACTTCACCGTTCTTGAACACGAATAGCGCGGGGATGCCACGCACACCCATTTGGGCCGGTGAATTGGGGTTTTCATCGACGTTTACTTTGACGATCTTGACCTTGCCTTCCATCTCGGTGGACAGCTCTTCCAAAGCGGGGCCGATCTGTTTGCATGGCCCACACCATTCAGCCCAGAAATCCACGACGACGGGGATATCGGACTGGCGGACTTCGGCGTCAAAGGTTGCGTCTGTTACTGCTACGGTTGCCATTGGGTTACTCCTTGGCGAAAAATCTTGTGAACGCTGAAACTATGAACCCAACCGCCGATGGTCAAGATGTAGCGAGCGCGTTCAGGGCTTCGTGAAGATGTTGTTGGGACAAAAAGGTCAAAGTTCCGGTGTGTGTCCAAAGAATAGCCGTCTGTATGATGTGATCTGGATAGATTTGGCGCAACGCATGGTCGTATGCCGCCAACTGTCGTTGCAGACCCAAAGGTGTGCCTTCGGGTGTTTCCGGGACCAGACGGTTGGATTTATAGTCGATGGCCGTAATCGTATCAGCGCCGATGATCAGCCGATCAATCGCACCGTGGATACGGCCGATCCCCGCAATGTCTGCGGTGACGACGACTTCTGTCAACGCGTCCGCATCCCAAAGCCACGCCAGATCGGGCTTGTCGATCAATGCGATCACGTCATCAACCAACGTCGCATCATTGGTTTGAAGCAGCTGAAGCCCCAAATTGTGCCGCTTGTCTTTGGTGGCGAGAGGCAAATGTTCCAAGAGCAGGTGGATCTGCGCCCCCCGCGCCATCGCGTCTTCAACATCACCGTCAGGTTCGCCCGGCATGACTTTGTCACCGGGCAGTTCAGAAGGTGCGATGGTTTTGGTGGGTGTCACCATTGGCAGATCACCAAATGCGGGCGGCGTCGCAGTCGACTTTGGCTCGGTAGCTTTCAGGACCAGATTTGGCGCATCCCAGTCCAGCTCGGAGACCCGGCGCAATGGCATATCACCCAGCGTTGCGTCATACGCACCGCGCCTTTCCAT
>CBDTVH010000589.1:0-2103 GCA_965363665.1 uncultured Yoonia sp.
CAGACGCTTCGATATGCGCTTCAGCTGTAAGCTTTTTGCCTTCTTCACCAAAAACAGCAGGATTAAACCACTCAGAGCTTTTGCCCAAGCGTTCCGTGGCATTCGTCAGCGATCCCAGCCAATTTGACCCTGACCGCCCAACGCTTAGAATTAGTACACCCTTCTTACGAGAGCCCATTATCTGAACCTTTGTCATCTTAGGTCAGCTTAGCTGGTCAGGACTGAGCGCTAAGCATATACATTACATTTATCTAGTTGTTGCGCTACTAATGACGCATCGCTTTTTTGGCCAACCTCTTGTTTACTTACGCAACCTCACTGGCCTGATCGGCGGCTCGCCCGTCAGTCTCAGAACACAGCTTTCGTAAACGGCAATCGGATCAGTGCCGCGTAACGCGTCGAGTGACACCCCGATCCCTGCGCTGGCGAACGGTCCGCTGTCGCTATTGACCCCCACTGTCACATCAACCTCAGGGCCTTGTGCCGCGCGGGCCCGTTCCTCGCACCGGTCGGCGGCACGTTCGGGCGTCATGGGCGTGCAGGCCGCAGCAAAGCTGACGGCGATGATCGACACTATGCGCATCATAGAGTCAACCCGTTCAACCCAATCGCATTATTCAACGTGCACCGGATCGTTTCCGGTCGTTCAGCGATCCTGACGATCAGGTTTGTCGTTGCTTCGTTGGCGCCAACAACTGCGCCTTGCGCAATCTGTATGATCTCGCTCGATGAGGCATTGTCGATGATGCAATCCGTCAGTGGTCGCGCATCCACGCCCGGGAACCGCGCCTGGACCGCCGTGTTGACCACGCCCTTTGCCGCGTCCCGCGCGAACATGTCACCTGCCGGGCCCATGTCCTGCATACACCCTGCCAGAGCGGTCAGCGCAACAAAGAGTACAGCCAGTGAGCGCATCAGAATGTCCGTTCTTTCGGTGCGATCTTCGCCTCGGAAATCCCGCCTTCGGCCTCGCTTGTCAGGCCCTTGGTGATCACCGGGCGATAGCTCAGCTTCACTTTGGCGGCGTCAACATGGCTGATCGTATGCACCCGCCAGTTTTCGTCGTCACGCGTCGCGTAGTCTTCATGCGCGTGCGCCCCACGGCTTTCCTTGCGCGCCTCGGCCCCTACAATCGTGGCCAGTGCGTTGGGCATCAGGTTGGTCAGTTCCAGTGTTTCCATCAGGTCGCTGTTCCAGACAAGGCTGCGGTCGGTGACGGAAATATCGTCCATCTTTTCCGCAATGGCTGTCATCTTCTTGACACCTTCGCCCAGTGTCTTGTCGGTCCGGAACACGGCCGCATCTTCCTGCATCGCCTTTTGCATCTCAAGACGCAGTTCAGCCGTGCCGACAGTGCCTTTCGCATGGCGCAGACCGTCAAAGCGGTCAAAGCACGCATCGACAGAGGCCTGGTTCAGCGTTGGGTTCGGCGCTTCACGGTCCACCACCTCACCAGCGCGGATCGCAGCCGCACGGCCAAAGACCACCAGGTCGATAAGGCTGTTGGAGCCCAGACGGTTCGCCCCGTGAACAGACGCACAGCCCGCTTCACCCACGGCCATCAGGCCGGGGACAACCGCGTTCGGATCTTTCTTGGTGGGGTTCAGCACCTCGCCATAATAATTCGTCGGAGTGCCACCCATGTTGTAGTGAACAGTAGGCAGAACCGGGATTGCTTCCTTGGTCACATCCACGCCCGCAAAGATACGCGCGCTTTCCGAGATACCGGGCAGACGCTCCGCCAAAGCCTCTTTCGGCAGGTGGTTCAGGTTCAGGCTGATGTGATCGCCATTCGCCCCCACACCGCGCCCTTCGCGGATTTCCATCGTCATGCAACGGCTGACGTAGTCGCGGGGTGCAAGGTCTTTGTAGTTGGGCGCATAACGCTCCATGAACCGCTCACCTTCGGAGTTGGTCAGATAGCCCCCCTCTCCACGCGCACCTTCGGTAATCAGGCAACCCGCGCCGTAGATGCCAGTCGGGTGAAACTGGACGAATTCCATATCCTGCAAGGGCAGGCCCTGACGGGCAACCATTCCGCCGCCGTCACCGGTGCAGGTGTGGGCAGAGGTGGCCGAGAAGTAGGCGCGGCCATAGCCACCT
>CBDTVH010000590.1:0-2101 GCA_965363665.1 uncultured Yoonia sp.
GCGGCACCGTCCGTATCATGCCCGGACCCCAAACGGATTTCTTCAGCAAAGCAACCCAAGAGGCCTTCTGCGCCACCCAGTTCCACCGCAGCCCAAGCGGCAACCGGCAAGGCATCAGACTGGATCACAACGGTGGCAGCTTTGGCACATCCGGCGGCTTGACCCATGTGTCAGACCTGATCGTGCCCGGCGATATCCAGATCACCGGCGAAGGCGTTCCCTATGTCCTGCTGGCTGAATGCCAAACCATCGGCGGCTACCCCCGGATCGGCAGCGTCATCCCAGCCGACCTGCCCAAAATCGCGCAGGCCGCCCCCGGAACGCCTCTGCAATTCCAGTTCCTGACCGTTGAGGCAGCAGACGCGACCGCAACCACCCTTGAGGCGCAACTCCGCACCCTTACGAAAATGCGCCAACCGATGATCCGCGATCCCCATGACATCGCCGATCTGCTGCGCTACCAATTGATCAGCGGGGCAACCCCCGGTGACGATCTTGAAAGGCCCTGACATGACACGCACAGTTGATCTCAACTCTGACATGGGTGAAGGCTTTGGGCCGTGGCGCATGGGCGATGATGCGGCCCTGCTGGATATCGTGTCATCCGCCAACATCGCCTGCGGGTTTCATGCGGGCGACCCGGATGTGATGGACAAAACGATGCGGCTGGCGGTTGCGAACAACGTGGGTATCGGCGCGCATCCGGGATTTGCCGACCTCAAAGGGTTCGGACGCAGGCAATTGCCGCTGCCGCATGATGAAATCGCTAACGCCGTCGCATACCAACTGGGGGCGGCGCAGGCGATGGCCAAACGCGCAGGCGGCACGGTCCGGCATCTGAAACTGCACGGGGCACTGTCCAACATGGCGTCCGTCGATGACGCCTTGGCAAAGGCCTGCTATCAGGCAGCCCTCGATGTGGACCCCGACATCGTGATCACGGTGCTGGCCGCCACCGCCATGGAGGAGGTCGTGCGCGAGCTGGGCTGCAACTGGGCCGGCGAGATTTTCGCGGACCGCGCCTACAACGACGACGCCACGCTGGTCGACCGCGGCAAACCCGGTGCTGTGCTGCATGACGCGGAAAGCGCCGCCCCCCGCATCCTGAAGATGCTGGAAGCGGGCGCGATCATCGCAGAATCAGGAAAGCACATTTCCTGCCAGATCGACACGATCTGCCTGCATGGCGACACCCCCGGTGCGGTCGAGATGGCACGCGGCATCCGGCAGCACCTGACCGACGCTGGCATCAAAATTGCCCCACTTTAGGAAACCTGCATGGAACTCAACGCCGATTTTACCCAACGTGTCCTGATCCACTCGGCTGACATTCCTTGGCAAGCCTCGCCCATGCCCGGCGTGGACAGGCGCATGCTGGACCGGATCGGCGACGAAGTGGCGCGCGCGACCTCGATCGTGCGCTACGCGCCAGGCAGCAAATTCTCTGCCCATACACATACCGGTGGCGAAGAATTCATCGTGCTGGAAGGCGTCTTTCAGGACGAACACGGCGATTATCCGGCAGGCACATACGTCCGCAACCCGCCAACCACATCGCACACGCCGGGGTCAGAGGAGGGCTGCACGATCTTCGTCAAACTCTGGCAATTCGATCCAAAGGATCGGACCCAGTTTCGCAAGGACATGGACACGAACCTGATTGACATGGGCGAAGGGATCAGCGGGCAAACCCTGCACACCGATGACCGCGAAACCGTCCGCTTCATCGCTCTTGCACCCGGCGCGACCCTGCAAGAGACACCACAAGGGGGCACGGAAGTGCTGATGATCTCAGGCACTGCGAACGAAGCAGCAGACACGCTGGGGAAAGGCGCTTGGCTCAGACTGCCGGAAGGCGCGCCACTGAAAATCACCGCTGGTGATGCAGGCGCGCGCATGTGGATCAAAACGGGTCATCTGCCATTTGCAAAGGCCCCATCCGTCTAAGTGCAACGCAATCCCGGACCTGATCCGGGACCTCAACATCACCGCCGGGCAAGAGGCCTCGGATCAAGTCCGGGGCTCCGCTGGGATATCCAACCTGCCCTAGGCGCGAAACCCATCCGGGATCTGATCATCACCGTCCAACACCAAAGCGGCC
>CBDTVH010000591.1:0-2092 GCA_965363665.1 uncultured Yoonia sp.
CGTATGTCCGTGGTGTTTGAGGTCGACGCAGATGATGCGGATGTCGTCGCGTATGAACCTGTCTTTATCGACGGCATCGTGCAGGGATTCTGCACCTCAGGTGGGTTTTCCCACTACGCGGGCAAGTCTATTGCGCTTGCGCTGGTGCCGCGTGCGCTGGCCACGGATGATTTGGAAGCCGAGATCGAGATCATGGGCCAGTTGCGCCGCGCCAAACGGATCACGACACCACTTTTCGATCCTGACGGCACAGTGATGCGCAGATGATCCCGATCCTGATCCTTGCGGCTGGGCGGTCGGCCCGCATGGGCGGGCGTGACAAGCTGTTGGAAGATGTAGGCGGGATGCCCTTGCTGCGCAGGCAGGCATTGCGGGCCCATGCAACAGGTCAACCTGTGTTCGTGGCTTTGCCGACGAATGATCCTGCGCGCCTTGCCGCATTGGAAGGGCTTGATGTGACCGCACTGCCCGTTTCGTCGTCGGATGAAGGGCTCTCGGGGACCTTGCGCGGTGCTGTTGCACAGCTTCCGACTGCGCCTGCCTTCATGACGTTTCTGGCCGATCTCGTGGCGTTGGAAACAGACGATTTACAAGTGGTGACAAACGCGCGTGAAAGTCACCCGGGGTTTCTGATCTGGCGCGGTGCGACAGAGGACGGCAAACCCGGCCACCCGATCATCTTTGACGCCAGCCTGCGGCCTGCGTTTAATGCACTGCAAGGCGACAGCGGCGGCGAAGCGATTGTGAAAGCACACAAAGACCAGACCTGTCTGGCCCCCCTGCCCGGTCAACGGGCGCGGCTAGATCTGGATACGCCAGAGGACTGGGCCGCCTGGCGCGAGTCTAGCGGCTGAACAGCAGTTTCGCTTCGCGACGCTTCAATGTCCGGCGCGCGGCCCGGTAGGAGGCGACGCCTTCCTTGGTTTCCAGTTGCGGGAAAAGTTCAAAAAGCTCTGCGCGCTGTTCGGTATCAAACCCCTTGAGGGTGAAATCGCCGGGCTGAAAACTTTCGCTCCATGCCCCGTCTGACAGGACAATTTCATGATTATCACACATGAAATGGATGTAGGTGACATAGGGCTGATCGGAAACCGTAACGCCATCCATCGCAAGCATATGTTTGGCCGAGACAAGCACCTCGGACTGCCCGAAAAAAAGTTCGGCATGGTGCGAGACGACCAGCATTCGATGACTTGGCGACACCAGCATATCCCGCTCTGGCATGCCATCGCCCATGGCGCCCGCACTAATCAGGATCGGTCGCAGATGCGGTGAAGCCCGCAGGTGACTGAGTTCCAGCTTTTTTTCTGCAATCCAGCTGATCGTCTGGATACCATTGTCGCGCGTCAGAACGCGGTCTCCGGCCTTGAGGTCTTCGACCAGGACCTCGCCCTTTGGTGTCGCTATGGCGGTGCCGGGCGTGAAACATGGGATGACCCGCTCGATCTCGGAAAAGCTCATCGTGTCGCCGTTGACGAACGTCACGATACCGGCGTCCGGGTTATCGACGTTGTAGGTAACAAAGTCGATATCGGCGCCGATCAGGTTGAGGATGTCGATGTCACTTATGTTGCGGTCACCATCATTGCCGCGTGTGTTCAGGTCGGCGTCGGGGGCGGCAGCGCTGAATGCGATATTGCTGATCCCGACAAGGCCGGAATCCTCTGAACCGTCGTCATTGTCTTGCATGATCGTCAGCGAAACGATGGGCCCGGCAATGTTGACGCCCACGCCATCGGGTGCGCGTTCCCCTTCGATCGCGCCGCTGACCGGACCATTGCTGTGAAGGGCCAAATCTGTAAAAGCTATCGGTACCTGATTGCCGTCCGCATCCAGAGGAACGATCGTGACCTTATCATGCAGACTGTACGGATCATTCGTCAGGTCTGCACCGATATCAAACAGCGCGAATGAAACGTTCTCGACCGGTGCATCGAAATCAATCCTGACGTCGATAGCATCCTGCACCTGATTGGCCCGCAACACCGGAGCATCGCAAACCGTCGCGATATCCCATCCAATGCCTTCCGAACTGGGTGACGTGGCGACGGTAAATTGCGTCGTTTGACCAGACGCTGATACCGTGTTTGCC
>CBDTVH010000592.1:0-2083 GCA_965363665.1 uncultured Yoonia sp.
ATCCCTCAGTCTCGCAAATGATCGATTCTCAGCATCAGTTAACTCTGGTCGAAGGCTATAAGTAGGCGAAACCACCCAATTCTGCTGCACACTTTGCTGCACATTTCGCAACGCGCTACTAGCGCGCATCCAGCAAAAACAATCACTTAAGCATATGATATAAAACAACTTTCGGACTTCGTCTCCGCCATTTTCCCCAAGTTATTGATTTTCTTGATATCAATTGGTTGTCGCGCACGGGGTCACGTCGTTTATGATGGACCACATCGCGCAGTACAATTTTTGCCAGACGGACAGCGGTATGACATACGGCACCTGACGACGGTTACGCCTTTTGCATTCTCACATCACCGACAGTCATTGTTACGGCACACCGATATACCGCAAGATGATTTGGGCGCGACAGATCTGGCGCCAAATACCCCTCAACCCATCTGAGGTTAACGGCGATTTTTTTCAAGCCGGTGCAACTTCGTTTCGCGCCAAGGCAAGCCACGTCGGAACCTTCCAATTTCATGCGCGTGAATCCTAACGTAATAGACCATCACTTCAGCAGCTTTCTGCAAGCTGGAACACCGGACTTTTGCTGCATGCATTGTCATCCAAGATCCCTTGCTATCTTCGACAGCCTGTTAGCTATGAATGCCGCTCAGATCATGGTTAATTTCGGCAGCTCTCAGGCTGCGGTACGCATTGCCTAAGTGTTGGAAATTGAAACCTCAAACGGAGTGACGCTGCCTTCTTGATAATTTTCCGATCAGGTGTATCGTCTCTTGGTCGAACAAATTGCGCAGGTCTGATGATACTGCGCTTCAAGACAAAGCACCGCTGCGGTGCAAGGGAGGACTAATGCAAAAATCACTACTCGGCGCTCTTGCCGTATCCACAGTGCTGTCGCCGGTCGCGGCCATGGCGCAGACCGAAATTCAGTTCTGGCACGCCTTCACCGGCCGGCTGGGAGAGCTGGTCGCAGCACAGGTTGAGGAATTCAATGCCAGCCAAAGCGACTACACCGTCGTGCAAAGCTACAAAGGCAACTACTCCGAGACCCTGAACGCGGGTATCGCGGCGTTCCGAGCGGGCGAACAACCCCATATTCTGATGGTGTTCGAGGTTGGTACGGCGACGATGATGTCTGCGCAAGGTGCGACGAGGCCCGTATATGAGGTGATGGCGCAAAGCGGTGCCGAATTTGATCCCGATGCCTATATCGGTTCGGTCAAAGGCTATTACACGACGACAGATGGCGAAATGCTGTCGCTGCCGTTCAATTCCTCCACCCCCGTCTTGTGGGTGAACCGTGATGCGTTTGAGGAAGCGGGCGTCGATCCTGACACCGATCTGTCGACTTGGCAGGCTGTCGGCGAAACGCTCGAAGCACTGAAGGCGGGCGGGTCCGAATGCCCGCTGGTCACTGCATGGCAAAGCTGGATTCACCTTGAGAACTTCTCGGCCTATCATGATGTGCCTTTCGCAAGTCAGGACAATGGTTTTGCCGGGTTGGACACAGAGCTGATGCTGAATGGCGAAGCGCAAGTTGCGCACCTGACCGCGATGGGCGAATGGGCCCGCGATGGTAAATTCATCTATACCGGGCGCCGAAACGAAGGTGGTGCGAACTTCCGGTCTGGTGAATGTGCTTTGTTCACCGAAAGCTCTGCTGGTTATGCCGGGATCAAGGCCGAGGCCGAGTTTGATTTTGACGTGCGTCCCCTGCCCTATTGGGAGGGCGTCGGAAACGCCCCGCAGAACACCATTATCGGTGGTGCTTCGCTTTGGGTAATGGAAGGCCATGAAGACGAAGAGTATGCCGGTGTCGGCGAATTCCTTGCCTTCCTGTCATCCAGCGACGTCCAAGCGCAGTGGCACCAGGACACCGGCTATCTGCCGATCACCTCCGCCGCGGCAGAGCTGACGCGCGAGCAGGGCTTCTACGAAGAGAATCCCGGCACCGACGTGGCCGTCATGCGCATCGAGAGCTCGCGGCTGGTTGCGGCGCGAATCGGGAACAGCGACCACGTCGAAATCGGCGACTTCGTCCTGGCAGTGGGAAGCCCCTTCGGACTCCGCCAGTCCATTACCT
>CBDTVH010000593.1:0-2081 GCA_965363665.1 uncultured Yoonia sp.
GGCCCTCAAGGGGCGGGGTCTTTCGACGGCGATCTTGTCCAACGGATCGCCTGATATGCTGAACGGCGCTGTGTCATCGGCGGGTATCGGTGACGTTCTGGATGCCGTACTGAGTGTCGAGGATGTGGGTGTCTTCAAGCCACATGATCGGGTCTACGACATGGTCGGCGCACATTTCGGCTGCACGAAAGAAGATGTGCTGTTCGTATCATCAAACGGCTGGGATGCAGCGGGTGCCGCCGGTTACGGCTTTCAAACAGCGTGGGTCAACCGCGCGGGCGAACCTATGGACAGGCTTTATGCCAAACCGCACCATGTTTTGTCAGATCTGACCACTATTCCGGAGCTTGCCTGATGCCCAGCTTCACATCTACCGACGGTTTGACGCTGCATTACACGGACGAAGGCAAAGGCACCCCCGTTATCGCATTGGCGGGTCTGACCCGGAATGGCGCTGACTTCGATCATGTTGCTCCGCACCTGCCCGTCCGCCTGATCCGGCCTGACTATCGTGGGCGTGGTCTGTCTGACTGGGCCGATCCCGCGACCTACACAATCCCGCAAGAGGCGGCTGATGTGCTGACCTTGATGGATCATCTTGGGCTGGAAAAGGCCGCGATCCTTGGCACCTCACGCGGCGGGCTGATCGCGATGGTATTGGCGGCCACAGTTAAGGACCGGCTGATGGGTGTTGCCTTGAACGATATTGGCCCGGTAATCGCAGACCGGGGGCTGGAGGTGATCAAAGGCTACATCGGGCGCAACCCGGCGCAGAAAACATACCAAGAGGCCGCCGAAGCACGCGCAAAGCTATGGACGCATTTCGAAAACGTCCCGATGGAGCGCTGGCTGGCCGAGGTAAAGGCCCATTACAAGGAAACCGAGAACGGATTGGTCATCCGCTACGATCCCAAACTGCGCGACGCCGTGCTTGCGGCAGGCGCGCAACCCGCGCCCGATCTTTGGCCGCTGTTCGATGCGCTGGCCGGGCTTCCACTCGCGCTGATCCGAGGGGCGAATTCAGACTTGCTGGACGCGGCAACCGCCGATGAAATGGCGCGCCGTCGCCCTGACATGATCCGCGCCGACATTCCCGGACGCGGCCATGTCCCATTTCTTGACGAACCTGATGCCCTGAAAGCACTGCACCTTTGGCTGGAGAAACTGCAATGAATATCAACATGATCCGTGCGGCGGCAGAGCGCATCAAAGGCCACGCAAGGCGGACCCCAATCCTGACCTCACCCTTTCTGGACGACATCGCGGGGCGTCGGGTTTTCGTGAAGGCCGAGTGCCTACAACACACCGGGTCTTTCAAGTTCCGCGGAGGTTGGGCGTCCGTTTCGGCCCTGACGGATAATGCACTCAAAACCGGCGTCATCGCATTTTCAAGCGGCAACTACGCCCAAGGCGTTGCATTGGCCGCCCGCGAACATGGCGCGCCAGCGGTCATTATCATGCCCTCTGATGCACCTGCCGTGAAGATCGAGAACACGCGCGCTTTAGGGGCTGAAGTGATCCTCTATGATCGCGCCACCGAAGACCGTGACGAAATCGGTCAGCGTCTGTCGCAAGAACGCAATCTGACTTTGATCAAACCATTCGACGCCCCAATGACCATCGCGGGCCAAGGCACGGTCGGATTGGAGATTGCCGAAGAGATGAACGCCCTTGGGGTGACGCATGCAGATGTCATGGTGTGCTGTGGTGGCGGCGGCCTGACCTCGGGCATTGCACTGGCATTGGCAGCAGACGCGCCCGGACTGCGGGTGCGACCTGCGGAACCGGAAGAGTTTGACGATGTCACGCGGTCGTTGAAAAGCGGCAAGATAGAACGCAACACGCGGCTAAGCGGGTCCTTGTGTGATGCCATCATCACCCCGCAGCCCGGTGACCTGACCTTTCCGATCATGCAAGAACACTGCGGCCCCGGCGTTGTCGTGTCCGAAGACGAGTGTCTGCGCGCCGTCGGGCTTGCCTTCGAACGGTTGCGGATTGTGGTCGAGCCCGGTGGTGCAGCGGCTCTCGCCGCGGCGCTGTTTCATCCCGATGAATTCACGGGCGACGCCGTGATTGCGGTG
>CBDTVH010000594.1:0-2080 GCA_965363665.1 uncultured Yoonia sp.
GAAGGCATCACACTCCAACCTTGCTGAATGATCGACCAGCGGACCGGCGCCGCCGAGCTCTTCTATAAAGACCTCATAGCGCAACCGCTGGGCCGCACGAATGTCATCAGCCGTGGACGCGATGCGCGTCACGAATACAGGATCAGCACGGTCGGACGTATCAATATTGGCATTCATTGCAGCGATATTTCGAGGAATTAACCTTTTGGCAACCATTTCGGGCGACGAGTAAGGCGGAGATCATGGCGACTTGCACGACTCTCCTTTAAGTTGTAGCCTATTCATTAACCAGTACGAGCATCACGCGTTTCCCATCAATGACAACCTTCCCCATCTCCCGAAAATTCACCGTGATCCTGCCGCCGATGTTGGATTGCACCTGCCCGGTGCCCCACTCTGGCTGGTCTGGATGGCGGACAAGCATGCCGGGTTCAAGGATTGCATTGATATCTGACATTCTCACTCTCTCAAAACGGAGGCTGCATCATGCAACCTGATCTGGCGGCGTTGGTTGGATCGCGCATTTGCCACGACCTTATCAGTCCAATTGGGGCAATCGGCAATGGTGTCGAGCTTTTGGCGCTTACCGATGGCGACACTGGTGCAGAAATGGACCTGATCCATGAAAGCGTTCAAAATGCGAGCGCGCGGATCCGATATTTTCGTATCGCCTATGGTGCGGCCAATGAAGAACAGCTGGTCAGCCGGTCCGAAATTCTTTCAATCCTCTCTGCCACGGCGCGCGGTGGCCGGATCAACTATATCTGGAAGATTGATGGTGATCAGCCCCGCAGACTGGTTCGGTGTGCGCTTTTGATGCTGCAAGCGCTTGAGGCTGCGTTGCCGATGGGCGGTGATATCCAGATCACGCAGGATGGCGACACCTGGGTCATGCGCGGCGAAGGGCCGCGCGTCGCGGTAGACGAGGAACTGTGGCAAAACCTGCTCTCACCGCAGCCCGGGTTCCGCTATACGGCGGCGCATGTACAGTTTGCCTTGCTTCCCGGCGTTTTGGACGAATGCGGACGCCATTTGCAACTCAAGCATGGCCCCGATCACCTTGTTGCGCGGTTCTAGGTCCGGACCGCCCCGTCTGCTGTCACAAGGTACTTGAAACTGGTCAGCTGCTCTGCCCCCACCGGGCCGCGTGCATGCAATTTTCCTGTCGCAATCCCAATCTCTGCGCCCATCCCGAATTCGCCACCATCGGCAAACTGGGTCGAGGCGTTGCGCATCAGGATCGCACTATCGAGTTCCTTGAAAAAATGCGCTGCGGCCTGATCATCGGCCGTGATGATCGCATCAGTGTGGTTCGACCCATAGGTGCGGATATGGTCAATCGCCGCGTCGACGCCATCCACCAGCTTGGCCGCACAGATCATATCCAGAAACTCGCGCCCGAAATCACCCGCCTGCGCTGGTGTCGTCCCGTCGATTTTCGCCAATTCGCCATCGGCGCGGACTTCAACGCCCGCCTTCAGCAGGGCATCGATCAAAAACGATCCATGTTGCGTATAGAACCGCCAGTCGATCAAAAGACATTCCATCGCGCCGCAAATCCCGGTGCGACGTGTCTTGGCGTTCAGCACGATTTCCAGCGCCATCGCAGGATCGGCGGTGGCACCAACGTAAATGTGGCAGATGCCTTCGAGATGGGCAAACACAGGCACGCGCGCCTCGCGCTGAACCAGCCCGACAAGGCCCTTGCCACCACGCGGCACGATCACATCAATGTGGTCCGTTGCCGTCAGCATGGCCGAAACCGCAGCACGATCACGCGTTGGCACAAGCTGGATCGCAGCGGCAGGCAGCCCGGCCTGTTTCAGCCCGATTTGCAGACACTTGTGGATCACAGTTGAGGAATGAAAGCTCTCTGATCCGCCGCGCAAAATCACCGCATTACCCGACTGCAGGCAAAGCGCACCGGCGTCAGCCGTGACATTCGGGCGGCTTTCGTAAATCACGCCGATCACACCAAGGGGGGTGCGCACGCGCTGAATATGCAGACCGCTGGGCATATCCCATTCGGTCATCACCTCGCCCACCGAGACACTTTGCATCACATCAATGTCATGTCCGC
>CBDTVH010000595.1:0-2079 GCA_965363665.1 uncultured Yoonia sp.
GTGAAACGCTCAAGGCGATGGCAGAGCGGTTGGACAACCAGGACATGCGGTTTCTTGCGGTGGCCGTGACGATCCAGCAGACGTCTGGTGGTAACCTTGCCGAAATCCTTGATGGTCTGGCCAAGGTGATCCGCGCACGTTTTCGCCTGTTTCGCCGCGTCGCTGCGATCACGGCTGAAGCCAAATGGTCCGGCAACTTGTTGTCCGCATTTCCGATCGTGGCATTGCTGGGCATCAACATGGTAAAACCAGACTATTACGACGAAGTGATGCTAAGCCCTTTGTTCATCCCGGCTGTTCTGATTGTGGTTGCATTCCTTGTGCTGAACCTCATCGTCATGCGGGCGTTGGTTAACATCAAAGTCTGAGGAGACGGACAGATGGAAAACATTCAACAGATGATTACGGATCTGCTTGGCCCCTTTGGGCCATTGATGATCGTTGGCTTGCTTGGCGTGTTTCTGATCCTGATCACGCTGCCCGTTCTGCTCAAGCGCGAGGAAGATCCCCTTGACAGGATCAAATCGACAGGCCGCGACACAGAGAAATCCAAGGATAAGCAGCTGCGCACGGCCAGCAGCAAGGACAAGCTCGAAAGATATTCAAGCTTTCTTGAACCGCAGAACGCTGAAGAATACGGCGCTGTTAAGCTCAAGCTGATGCAGGCTGGCTATCGCGGCAAGAACGCGGTGCGTATTTACCATTTCTTGCAGTTTGCGCTGGGCATTTTCGGCCTGCTGTGCGGTGGTGCCTATACGCTTATCCAGCTGGCGCAAGTTGAACCCACGACACAGCAATTGGTGATGTGGATCATGATCCCCGGTGGGGTCGGGTATTTGCTGCCAAAGTATTGGGTCACACGCCGCCAGCAGATGCGCCAGGAAGCCATCACGAACGCTTTTCCCGATAGCCTTGATATGATGCTTGTCTGCGTCGAAGCCGGACAGTCGCTTGATCAGTCGATCATCCGCGTTGCCAGAGAGTTGAAGTCAGGCTTCCCCGATTTGGCCGAAGAGTTTGAAATTGTCAGTCAGGAGGCCAAGGCCGGCAAGGACAAGAACACAGTGCTCAAGGACATGTCTGATCGCTGTGGTGTGCCGGATATCTCCAGCTTTGTGACCGTGCTGGTCCAGTCAGCGCAGTTTGGTACCTCGATTGCCGACGCGCTGCGGGTCTATGCATCTGAAATGCGTGACAAGCGCGTCATGCGCGCCGAAGAGGCCGCCAACAAATTGCCGACCAAGATGACACTAGCCACGATGATGCTGACGGTGCCACCGCTCATGGCCATGCTGATCGGTCCTTCGATCTATGCGATTGCAACCAGTCTTGGTTAGAGGTGACACTTCATGATGATCAGGCGGTTCCGTCTTGGTCTTGTAATGGTATTCTTGGCCGCCTGCACACAGGGCGGCCTCAATCGTTCTTCCGACGGGGTCTACGCACCCGGTGTCGCGCGCACGGGCGGTGCCGACGGGTTGATCGTCGGGCACAGGCTGATGGCGGCGGGTGAATTCGAACTGGCGCTCAAGGCATACAATCGGGCGGCGGCACAGCAGGGACTGAATGTCGATACAATGTCGGCGATCGGCTCGGCCAATCTTAATCTCGGCCGCTTGGGTCAAGCAGAACGCTGGCTGCGGCGCGCTGTTGAAGAAGACCCCTCATTCCCCCCTGCATGGAACAATCTGGGCGTTATCCTGATGGAAAAGGGCGAAATCGGTGAGGCAAGCGAGGTTTTTCGACGCGCATTTGCCGCAGATAACGGAAATTCGGACGAAATTCGCGACAATTTGCGCTTAGCACTCGCAAAATTGGAAAATCCGAGTGATAATAGCGCCGAGGAATATCAGAACTTTAATCTGATCCGGCGGGGTGCAGGCGATTTTGTACTCATGTCGGACCTTTAGGCAAGAGCAGCAAAAGGACGCAGAAACATGCGCCACCCAATTTTTCTGACGCTTTGCGCGGCGGCCATTGGCCTGTCCGCGTGTGAACAATCCGGCGAAGCAGAGGTCGAACGCGCCCTGCAAGATATCAACGTCGTCGATGAAACCAACCTCAATGATGTGATGCTGA
>CBDTVH010000596.1:0-2078 GCA_965363665.1 uncultured Yoonia sp.
GGCACCTATCTGGCTGACATGATTGGCAGCAGCAGGCGTCTGGGACAGCTTGCGGTCGAGATCAATGACTTTGACCAGTTGCTGGCTGAAGTGAGTGCGGGGCATCCGGTGATCGTGTTCCAGAACCTTGGTTTGGGGGTCTTGCCGGTTTGGCACTATGGCGTTGTGACAGGCTACGACTTTGAAAAGGATGAAATTTACCTCAATTCCGGCCAGCTGGATCAGATGGTGATGGCCTTTGCCGTGTTTGAGCGTACCTGGCGGCGCGGTGACTACTGGGGGCTGGTTGTCCTGCCACCCGATCAGTTGCCAGTCAGCGTGGCGGAAACTGACGTCTTGTCGGCCGCGGCCGCCTTGGAACGGGGTGATCAAAATGAAGCCGCCGCAACGCTTTATGAAACCGGCGCCGCGAAATGGCCCGACAACTGGCTGTGGCAGTTCGGTCTGGGCAATGCGCGCTATGCGCTGGGCGATCTGCGCGGCGCGCGACAGGCACTGAGGCGGGCGCGGGCGCTTGATCCATCCATCCCGGAAATCCGCGCCAATCTGGCTTTCGTCGAAAGCGAATTGGCCGGCTGATTGTCGTGCAACTGAAACGCCCGTAGCTCATCGGAAATCATCCATGGCGCAAATGCGTCGCTTGCGGTCGCCCATGGCCTTTCGGAAAATCGGCGCAAATGGTGTAGTCTGGCCAAGATCAGCCCGGAGATTCCTGATGTCAGACCGTATTTCATTCATGCTGAACGGTGAAACCGTCACGGCCGCACCGGGCGAGACGATCTGGGAAGTCGCCAATGGGCGCGGTCTTGTCATCCCGCATCTGTGCCATAAACCCGCACCCGGTTATCGCGCTGACGGGAACTGCCGCGCTTGTATGGTCGCGATTGAAGGCGAACGCACGCTGGCTGCAAGCTGCATCCGTGAGCCGTCCGAAGGCATGGTCGTGACCACCGATCAGCCGCGCGAAAAGCAGGCCCGCCGGATGGTGATGGAACTGCTGGTCGCGGACCAGCCGCCACAAGAGGTGGCGCATGACAGGTCCTCGCACCTCTGGGATATGGCAGCCACGCAGGACGTGAGCGAAAGCCGCTTTCCGCAAAAGGAACCCGATCACATCCCGCTGCTTGACGACAGCCATGTCGCGATGTCCGTCAACCTTGACGCCTGCATTCAATGCGGCCTGTGCGTGCGCGCGTGCCGTGAAGTGCAGGTCAACGATGTGATCGGCATGGCGGGGCGCGGCGGCACGGCCTATCCGGTGTTCGACATGGACGACCCCATGGGCGCGTCGTCCTGTGTCGCGTGTGGCGAATGTGTGCAGGCCTGTCCCACGGGGGCTTTGCTGCCCGCGACTGTCACAGATGAAAACCAGTTGGGCGATACCAAGGACTACGACCGCGAGGTCGAAAGCGTTTGCCCGTTCTGTGGCGTCGGCTGTCAGGTGTCGCTCAAAATCAAGGATAACAAGGTCAAGTTCGTGGAAGGCATCAATGGCCCCGCGAACGAGGGGCGTTTGTGTGTCAAAGGACGCTTTGGGTTCGACTACATTCACCACGATCACCGGCTGACGAAACCATTGATCCGCCGCGACGATGCGCCTGCAAAGGGTCTGAACGTAGACCCCGGCAACTGGCAAACCCACTTTCGCGAAGCGACGTGGGACGAGGCGCTGGATTTCGCGGCCAAGGGCATGAAAGACATCGGCGGCAAAGGTGTTGCGGGCTTTGGTTCGGCAAAATGTACCAATGAAGAAGCCTATTTGTTCCAAAAACTGATCCGCCAGGGCTTTGGTCACAATAACGTCGACCACTGCACGCGCCTGTGCCACGCCTCATCCGTTGCGGCGCTGATGGAGAATGTCGGCTCCGGTGCTGTGACCGCGACGTTCAACGAGATCGAAAACGCTGATGTTGCCATCGTGATCGGCGCGAACCCCGTAGAGAACCACCCCGTTGCCGCAACCTACTTCAAGCAATTCGCCAAACGCGGTGGCAAACTGATCGTCATGGACCCACGCGGCGTCGGGCTGCGCCGCTTTGCGTCGCATATGTTGCAATTCCGTCCCGGTGCGGATGTGT
>CBDTVH010000597.1:0-2074 GCA_965363665.1 uncultured Yoonia sp.
CTTCACGCTGGCGAAAAAAAGCGGAAGCAACAATTGTTAAACATTGGACTGCATAGAACTCGGCCTGATTACCCAGTACTAATCCCTTGCCACCCACACCCCTCCCTGCTACATCCGCGCAATCGCTTGGCCTCGGATTCGTTCCGGGGTCTTTGTGTTATGCGAAAAGCCGGGGAAAACCCCGGCCTACGTAGGTCGGGGTTCTTCCCGACACATCTAACCGGGCACCTACGGGGGCCTATAACACATAGCCAGCCCCGCGCTGGCGCACAGCTAAACGGAAGACAGACAACATGGCACTCAAGTCGTACAAACCGACGACGCCGGGCCAGCGTGGGCTGGTGCTGATCGACCGTTCGGAGCTTTGGAAAGGACGTCCTGTCAAATCTCTCACTGAGGGTTTGACCAAATCGGGCGGCCGGAACAACACCGGACGGATCACCATGCGTCGTATTGGTGGGGGCGCAAAGCGTCTTTACCGCATCGTCGATTTCAAGCGGAACAAGCTGGACATGTCCGCTGTTGTCGCACGGATCGAATATGACCCGAACCGCACCGCATTCATCGCGCTGATCCAGTACGAAGACGGCACACAGAATTACATCCTTGCTCCACAGCGCCTTGCTGTTGGTGACAAGGTGATCGCATCCGCCAAGGCTGACATCAAGCCGGGCAACGCCATGCCCTTCAGCGGCATGCCCATCGGTACGATCGTTCACAACATCGAAATGAAGCCAGGCAAAGGCGGCCAGATCGCCCGTGCAGCCGGTACATACGCCCAGTTCGTCGGTCGTGATGGCGGCTACGCGCAGGTCCGTCTGTCATCGGGTGAATTGCGCCTGATCCGTCAGGAATGCATGGCCACTGTCGGTGCCGTGTCAAACTCTGACCACTCAAACCAGAACTTCGGTAAAGCGGGCCGGACCCGTCACAAGGGCATCCGCCCAAGTGTCCGTGGTGTTGCCATGAACCCGATCGACCACCCGCACGGTGGTGGTGAAGGCCGCACATCTGGTGGTCGGACGCCTGTCACACCTTGGGGTAAAGACACCAAGGGCAAGCGCACCCGTAACAAAAACAAAGCATCGCAGCGCCTTATCGTGCGTTCGCGTCATGCCAAGAAGAAGGGTCGTTAAGTATGGCTCGTTCCGTCTGGAAAGGCCCCTTTGTGGACGCCTATGTTTTGAAAAAAGCAGAAGCATCCCGCGAAAGCGGCCGCAACGAAGTGATCAAGATCTGGTCGCGTCGTTCTACCATCCTGCCTCAGTTCGTTGGTCTCACCTTTGGTGTCTACAACGGCAAGAAGCACATCCCTGTCAACGTCAGCGAAGACATGATCGGTCAGAAGTTTGGTGAATATTCGCCGACGCGGACCTATTACGGTCACGCCGCCGACAAAAAAGCGAAGCGGAAATAAGCCATGAGCAAGGATAAGAATCCCCGCCGCGTGGCCGATAACGAAGCAATGGCAAAACTGCGCATGCTTCGCACGTCCCCGCAAAAGCTGAACCTCGTTGCTGGCCTGATCCGCGGCAAGAAAGTCGAGCAGGCGCTGACCGACCTGACTTTCAGCAAAAAGCGGATTTCGGACGACGTGAAGAAGTGTCTTCAGTCGGCTATCGCCAACGCCGAAAACAACCACAACCTTGACGTCGATGAACTGGTCGTCGCAGAGGCTTATGTCGGTAAGAACCTGACCATGAAGCGCGGACGCCCCCGGGCCCGTGGCCGTTTTGGCAAGATCATCAAGCCGTTTGCAGAGATCACCATCAAGGTGCGTCAAGTTGAGGAGCAATCATAATGGGTAACAAAGTAAACCCGATCGGTATGCGTCTTCAGGTCAACCGCACCTGGGATAGCCGCTGGTATGCAGATACCAAGGACTATGGCGACCTTCTGCTTGAAGACCTCAAGATCAAGGCTTTCATCAAGAAAGAATGCGCACAGTCCGGCGTCAGCCGCGTGATCATCGAACGTCCGCACAAAAAGTGCCGCGTCACGATCCACGCCGCCCGCCCTGGTGTGATCATCGGCAAGAAAGGTGCAGACATCGAAGGTCTGCGCAAGAAGCTGG
>CBDTVH010000598.1:0-2066 GCA_965363665.1 uncultured Yoonia sp.
ATTCATCTGACTTTCGACACCTGCTTTGGTGCCGGGTCGGCCCCCTTGCCCCCTCGACACCCAGCTATCCGTCGCGTCCAGGCTCCTTGGGATCACTAGAGAACAATGCGATCTTGTTACCTTGAGGATCACGAAGGTAGCCCACAAAGAAATGAGGCCCATATGCGGCGCGAAAGCCCGGCTGGCCCTCGTCAGAGCCGCCTGCGGCAAGTGCCGCTGCGTGAAGGTCACGCACCTGGCTTTGACTGCGCGCCTCAAATGCAACCATAGCACCGTTTCCAGCCGAAGCGGGACGCCCATCGAAGGTCGGTTTCACGTAGAAATCCGGCAGGATGGGGGACTGACCCGGCTCTATGGGCAGCGCGTAGCTTAGACCCTCAGGCCCCTCTTTCAGTGCGTAACCCAGGGCTGGAAGCAGCGCCCCATAAAACCGTTTTGCGCGCGCGATGTCGTCGGCACCGACGGTGACATAGGCAATCATGCGAAATGATCCTTTCTGGAAATCTGTTTACCGGCAGGAGCCTACAAATCATCTGGCACGTGAGTCCAATTCAGATCAATAGATGCGATACGCCGAATAATCGGCGTTTTTTGGATATATTGCACGTATCGAGTGCTCTCATCATGATACGTTGCATCCTCAGACCCAGTATTGTCCGTCAAACGCACAAAAGGCTCACCCCCGCGTATCCTTGGGCGTTCCCATGACCATATAACTGGTGATCGACCGGACATGCGGCACGGTCCCAAGCTTGTCCGTATGAAACGCCTTATAGGCTGGCAAATCCGCAACCTCGACTCGCAGCATGTATTCAAACGCACCCGCCACGTTGTGGCACTCCGTCACTTCGTCGGCGCGTTCCATGGCCTGCTCAAAACCCGCCTGAGCTGACTTGGTATGCTCCGAAAGCCCCACAGCGACATAAACCACATAGGCCCGGCCTGTTTGCGCGGGATCCAGCCGCGCATGATACCCCCTGATCACGCCGCTTCGTTCCAGTTCTTGCACGCGGCGCAAACAAGCCGACGGTGACAGCCCCACCTGATCAGCCAATTGCAGATTGCTGATGCGGCCGTCCCGGGACAGTATGCGCAATATCTTGTCGTTTATTGGATCTATATAAGTCATAGGTTGCAGTACTATCCCAATATCTTGCAATTTGGCAATTTCATTGCGCCATCTGCCGCGTAATGTTGCGCCATGACATATGAAATCCTGATAGCATTGATCGGTTTTGCCTTTGCCAGCTCGGTCACGCCTGGCCCCAACAACCTGATGCTGATGGCGTCTGGCGCGAATTATGGGCTGCGCCGCACGGTTCCGCATATGCTGGGAATTTCATTGGGCCATGCCTTTATGGTGGCGATGGTCGGCATGGTTTTATTGCAGATTTTCGAAACCTACCCGGTTTTGAACATTGTGCTGAAAATACTCAGCGCAGGCTACATGCTGTGGCTGGCGTGGAAAATCGCCAATGCGGTGCCGCCCGAGGCAAAAGAAGTGACCGGCAAGCCATTCACATTTCTACAGGCAGCAGCATTCCAATGGGTCAATCCCAAAGCCTGGTTCATGGCAATCACCGCGATCAGCGCCTACGCACCGCAAGAGCGCGGTATCGTCATCGGATCGGTCATCGTCGCGCTGGTCTTCGCGGCAGTCAACTTTCCCTCGGTCACCGTTTGGGCCTGGATGGGTGTGCAGGTGCGACGCTGGCTGGGCACGGCGCAACGGCTACGGGTGTTCAACGTCTCGATGGCGCTGCTGCTGGTCGTGTCACTCTATCCGATGTTGATGCACTAAAACGGCACATCATCCGCCTTGTCGGCGCTGACGATGAACCGGGCCACCACATGCTTTGACCCGGCTTTGTCGAACTCGATCACCAGCTTGTCGCCTTCGATCCCGATCACTTCGCCATAGCCGAACTTCTGGTGAAACACTCGTTCGCCCTCGGTGAATGCGGATACGGCATCCATATCAATGGTCATATTGCGCGCCTCGGACGGAACTGACATACCCCGCTGCTGGCTGCGTGATTGCAGGCGCTTCCAGCCGGGCGAGTTGT
>CBDTVH010000599.1:0-2065 GCA_965363665.1 uncultured Yoonia sp.
GCGGCTGGTCGCACGATCGACCAGCAGGGCAAGGTACATTTCCGTCTCGATGCCAGAGCCGTCTTCGATGTAGATGCGGTTGACCTGCTTGCCCGCGGGACCGGTCTGATGCGTGACCAATGTGCGGCCCAGCATCTTCTTGGCTTCCTGCGCGGCTTCTTCGACCGATTTGGCCAGACGCACACCGCCTGCTTCG
This sequence comes from uncultured Yoonia sp., assembly GCA_965363665.1. Classification (GTDB taxonomy): domain Bacteria; phylum Pseudomonadota; class Alphaproteobacteria; order Rhodobacterales; family Rhodobacteraceae; genus Yoonia. The sequence goes on from CBDTVH010000599.1 coordinate 197, forward strand.
CCTGCGTCAGCCTCTTTGAACTGGCCTTTGCCACGTCCGCCTGCGTGGATCTGGGCTTTGACGACCCAAAGGGGGCCGTCCAATTCGCCGGCAGCGGTTTTGGCATCTTCGGCGCGGGTGACGGGGCGACCATCGGAGACGGGCGCGCCATAGCTGCGCAACAAAGCTTTGGCCTGATATTCGTGAATGTTCATAAGACAATTCCAATTTGGCTACGGTTGCAGACCGTTAAACATGGAAAAACCGGGGGTTCTAAGCGAAAAGTGCCAAATAGCCGGAAAATCGAACATTTGTGATCACAGAAATTTTTAGTGTGATCACAAAACAGCAGATGCCTTGGCGTCGTTCAAGTTTATTCAGTTTTTTAGGATTCGCGATGATGTTAGCAAGGGCGGTATGGCGATGGATATACCAACTTGGGCGGTTGTTGCGACGGTGGATGAACCACCGGCGCTAGTGCAGGCTTTTGTCGCCTGGCATCTGTTTCTGGGTGCAAATCAGGTTTTCATCTACTGTGATCAACCCGATGACCCTGTGCGGGATATGCTGTCACATCTGCCGCAAGTCACCGTTGTGATGTGCGATGAGGCGCATTGGCTGCGTGTCGGCAAAAGCCGCCCACGGCGGCATCAGGTGCGTCAGGTGCGTAACGCGCAGGATGCCTATGCCCGGATCGAGGCGGATTGGATTTTGCATGCTGATGCAGATGAATTCCTGTGGCCTGTGGTACCGGTGGCGCAAACTCTTGCAGCAGCGTCCAAAGCGACGGATTGCATTGTTTTGCCGGTTGCTGAGCGTGTGCACTTGCCTGACGCCGTTGGCGCCAGCATTTTCGAAGGTGCTTTTCGGCGGCCTTTCCGGCAGCCAGCGCCGCGCGGGCGGCGCATCTTTGGTCCTGATTTCGATCTGACCTATCGCGGGTTGACGGGGCATGCGCACGGCAAGGCCTTTGTGCGGGCGTCCCGGTCGCTCAGATTGTCGATTCATCGACCGCGGGCCGTGAAAGCCGATCAAAAGGTTAATTTGGAACGCGCCAGCGTCGATGCTTTGGAATTGCTTCATTTCGAGGGCCTGACGCCGACGTTCTGGGTCTACAAGCTGGCACGCATGGCGCATGCCTTGGCGAAACATGACGGTATGCCGCCCTCGGCCCATCGGCGCAAGCAGGCGGATGTCTTGATCGCAGATCCTGATGGTGCGCTGCTTCTGTATGACCGTTTGAAGCGGCCAGATGCGGATTTGATCGCGCAATTAAAAGCGCATCATCTGTGGGCAGAGCCGCCGTTTGATCCAGCCGAGGCGATCGCACAGTATTTCCCCGGTGATCCTGTCGATCTGGCGCCGCAGGCTGTCGACGATTGGCTGCATCAAAGAAAAACGCATGTGCTGCGGTTCTTGCGCGGTTAAGGCTCACGCAAAACGCGAAAGGGCCACCGCGACGGGTGGCCCTTTGCATCACTTGATCATGACGTCTTTTACGCCAGGCTGTCGTCGATGCCTTTGCAGGCCGCGACCAAGCCCTTTACGGCTTCGACGGATTTGTCGAACATCGCCTGTTCTTCCTTGTTCATCTTGATCTCGACCACACGCTCGATCCCGCCTGCGCCGATGACTGTCGGAACACCGACGTAGAACCCGTCGAGGCCGTAGGCGCCCTCAACATGGGCCGCGCAAGGCAGCAGGCGCTTTTGGTCTTTGAGGTAGGCTTCTGCCATTTCAATGCCCGATGTCGCCGGTGCATAGAACGCGGACCCGGTTTTGAGCAGGCCGACGATTTCGGCACCGCCGTCGCGGGTGCGCTGGACGATGGCGTCAAGCTTTTCCTGTGTGGTCCAGCCCATGTCCACCAGATCAGGCAATGGGATACCG
>CBDTVH010000600.1:0-2065 GCA_965363665.1 uncultured Yoonia sp.
ACCATACGCCGCCGCGCTGCGCGGACAGTTCTCGATATCCTGTTCCACCGGCTGACCAAATGGCTGGCACCCATGCTGACATTTACGATGGAAGAGGTATGGCTGGAACGCTTCGGCGGTGACGACAGCTCGATCCATTTGGAGGACTTTGCGGAAACGCCTGCGGATTGGCGTGACGACGCACTTGCCGCGAAATGGGCTGAGGTCCGTAAGGTGCGCCGCGTTGTGACAGGTGCGCTGGAGGTTGAGCGGACCGCCAAAGTGATCGGTGCGTCACTGGAAGCTGCCCCGACCGTTTATGTCAGCGAGCAGACCGCGAAACTGCTTGAAACCGTCAGCTTTGACGATCTTTGCATCACTTCGGGCATTTTCGTCTCAACAGAGACGGCCCCGGATGGCGCATTCCGTCTGGATGATGTGGTCGATGTTGCGGTCGTCTTTGCCAAGGCAGAAGGCGAGAAATGCCAGCGCTGCTGGAAGATCCTGCCGGACGTTGGCACCCATGCCCACCCGGGCGTCTGTGGCCGCTGTGACGCAGCGCTGAGCTGATGGAATACGGTGATCCCCGATCTGTCGAACGCATGCGGGCGGATTTTGGCCGCCAGGGCGCGATGTCGACGATGGGGATCACCGTGTCGGATGTGGCACCGGGGCAGGTTGTGCTGGAAATGCCGTTCAACCCGGCGTTTTCGCAACACCACGGGTTTATCCACGCTGGGGTGATTACGTCTGGCATGGACAGCGCATGCGGCTTTGCGGCCCTGACACTGATGGCGGCGGATAGCGAAGTTCTGACGGCCGAGTTCAAATCCAGTTTCATGTCGCCCGCCCGCGGAGAGTGTTTTCGTTTTGAAGGCGCGGTGATCAAGGCCGGCCGCACGCTGACGTTTACCGACGGGCGCGCGTTCGCAATTGATGGCACGAAAGAAACGCTGATTGCCACAATGACGGCAACCATGATGGCGGTGCGCGGGCTTAAGACGTGATATGTTCAAACTCGCTCGTCGGCGCGTTAGGTGCAAATGCGACCCATGGTGCAGTCACCGATCTGCTTTGGGGACAGGACGGTAACTTGATCGAAGGGGCGCTGCATCGTCAGGTGCAGCATGAATTGGCCGCTTATTTTTCGGGTAAGCTGAGGCAGTTCCAAATCCCCGTCGCCCCGCGTGGCAATGCCTTTCAGCAACGGTTTTACGCGGCTCTGTGTGCGATCCCCTACGGAGAAACGCGCACTTACGGTGATTTGGCCAAAGAACTGGGCGTTTCAGCGCAAGCCATAGGTCAGGCATGTGGCGCAAACCCGATCGCGATCATCATCCCCTGTCATCGGGTGCTGGCGGCGAACGGGCTTGGCGGCTACTCGGGCGCAGGCGGGATTGAAGCGAAAGTCGCCCTGCTGCGCCTTGAAGGTGCTGGTGGGTTGTTGATTTAGGCGGGTTTGCGCTCTGGAATGATTTGTTGGGTGACGCCTGCGAACAACAGATAAACCGACGTCACGATCAGCCCCCAATGCGCCCAGCTGTTGGGATAGAAATCGACCCAGGCGGCCCAACCGGCAAAGAACGTCCAGCCCAATGCCATCGGCAAAGTGACCATTCGCCAGCGTTCGGTCCTGACCGGATGCACGAACTTAAGCGGCACGAACATCGTGATCGCAAGGCTGCCGACCAAAACAAGCGAAACCCAGAAGTTGGGTTGCAAGGCAAAGATGACCAACACCAGCATGTTCCAGCAACCCGGAAAGCCGGAAAAGGAGTTGTCCTTTGTTTTCATGCGCGTATCGGCAAAATACATCGCGGATGCAAAGGTGATGATGATGATCGCAAACCACCCTGTCCAACCGGGCAAGAGGCCGGACTTGAACAGTGCATAGGCGGGCACGAAAACATAGGTCAGATAGTCGATGATCAGATCAAGCAGCACACCATCGAAAGCGGGCGAGTTGGTCTTGACGTCATATTTGCGGGCCAATGGCCCATCGATGCCATCGACAAAGAAAGCCACCACGAGCCAAAGGAACATCAGGCTCCATTTTTCTTCCACGGCGGCAAGCATCGCGAGCATG
>CBDTVH010000601.1:0-2065 GCA_965363665.1 uncultured Yoonia sp.
GCGGAAGGTCTGACAGCCGATGCCTTGAAAACTGCCGTGCGCGAAGGGGCCGCGCGGCGTTGCGCCATCAACAATTTTCATGAACAACTGCCTGATCCCGAGAACCGGTTGACACTTAGCCCGGACCAGATGGACCCCTTGGGCCTTCCACGTCCCAGCATCAATTATTCAATCGGTGAATACGTGCGCGAAAGCGCCAAACATACCGCCGACGTCTACCGCGATATCGTCGAAAAGCTGGGGGCAGAGTTGGTCAGCGTCGGCGACGGGAGTGACGGCTTTGCGCCCAATAACCACATCATGGGTGGCACGATCATGGGAAGCGATCCAGAAAACTCTGTCGTTGATGGTGACTGCCGAACCCACGACCATGACAATCTTTATGTGGCAAGTTCTTCGGTGTTTTCGTCGGGCGCTTGTGTCAATTCAACCCTGACCATCGCAGCACTGGCGCTTAGGATCGGCGACACCATCGCCCAGCGTTTGCGGACCTAGGGCAACAGAAGGGCGCGCAAAAGGGCGGCCATCGCCCCGATGATCGCAACGCTGCACAGCCAGATCAGCACAAACCACCCCAGCCTGCGCCACCGCATCAGTGATAGCCCTGCTCAGGGTCCAATTTGCCACGAAACACCCAATAGGCATATCCGGTGTAGGCTAGAATGATTGGGATCATGATAACCGCGCCGACGAACATGAATATCTGGCTGTAGAACGGGGTTGCAGCGTCATAGATCGTCACGGATGTCGGGATGATGAATGGCCAGATTGATATCCCAAGCCCTGCAAACGTCAGCAGAAACAAGAACAACACCAACACGATGGGTTCCCAATCCCGTTGCGATGCACCAAGCGTCCGCCACAGTCGATGGGCCAACACACCCAGAACAAGCGGCGCGAAGGCTGACAGAACCAGATTTGGCCAGCTGAACCAGCGCTCCCAATACGCAACCTCAAGGAAAGGCGTCGCCAAAGACACGGCAACAATGGCAGCCAAGGTGGTGACACAGCTGATACGCGCAATGCCGCGCACGCGCGTCTGAATTGCGCCTTCGGTCTTGAGGATCAACCAGCAGGCACCCAATAGCGTATAGCCGCTCATGACGGCCAAACCAGTTAACAATGGAAAGGGTCGCGCCCAATCCCACGGGCCACCGGCAAAGGCGCGCCCTTCGACGGCCACACCATCCAGCAACGCCCCCAGAATGACGCCTTGCGACAGCGCTGCGAGGGCCGATCCCCCGAAAAAAGCCATATCCCACAAGGTACGCGCCCGGTCGGTTGTGGTGCGCCACCGAAATTCAAACGCCACGCCGCGAAATACCAATGCCAACAGCATGATCAGGATCGGAATATAAAATGCCGGCATCAAGATCGCATAGGCAAGCGGGAAGGCTGCAAACAACCCGCCGCCCCCCAATACCAGCCATGTCTCATTGCCGTCCCAAACCGGTGCGACGGAATTCATCATCAGATCGCGGTCGCGACGTTTAGGAAACAGCGGGTAAAGGATACCGATACCCAGATCAAACCCATCCAGCACCACGTAGATAAAGATCGCGGTGGCGATTAAAAGCGCCCAGGCCATCGTCAGATCAAAGCTGATTTCCATAAAGAGATCCTTCTACTCTGCCGGCTGGTCCGATTGTTTCTTGCCCAACTGCGGCGCGGGCGTGATCCCGGCAGTACGTATCGGCGGCTCGCTGCGCGCACCCTTTTCGGTTGGGGTCGGCGGCTTGTTCATCAGGCGCAGCAGATAGACGATGCCCGCCCCAAAGACCAAAAAGTAGATGACGATAAACGCAATCAACGATGTGCCCACCGCCTGCGCGGTCACGGGCGATACCGCATCTGCGGTACGCAGGGTGCCGTAGACGACAAACGGCTGACGACCCACTTCGGTGGTGATCCAACCGGCGGTGACGGCAATCAGCCCGGAGGGCGCCATAAGAAGTGCTGCGCGTTGCAGCCACGTGGCATGAAAAATATCGCGGCGGCGCAGGTAGGTGATAGTGGCCGCGAGCCCCAGACCGATCATCAAGACGCCAAGCCCGACCATGATCCG
>CBDTVH010000602.1:0-2065 GCA_965363665.1 uncultured Yoonia sp.
TGTTTGGCGCACATGCGGATAATCTGATGATATCGTCCACGAAATCCATGCATGGTCACCTGATCGGCGGCACGGGCGCGGTTGAGCTGTTGGCCTGCATCATGGCGTTGAAAGACGGCATCATCGCACCCACAATCGGCTATCAGGAACCGGACCCCGAATGTGCGCTGGATGTGGTGCCGAACGTGGCACGCGATGCGCAGGTCGATGTGGCGCTGTCGAATGCATTTGCCTTTGGCGGGCTGAATGCGGTGTTGGCGCTACGCAAACATTAGGCGCAGCGCCAGACGGATTATTCGTTCTCGATGGCCGTGGTCGATGTGAAACCAGCCGTAAAGCCGCTCAGCGACACGTCTAGAACGACCTCTTCGTTTGGGGCGGCGGCGGGTACAAGGCGCACGGTCGCGGCGGCACCACGCTTGAGTTCATCGACTTCGGCCTGCGTGAAACCAAGACGGGCGACGCAGCCGGCGCGGTTACAGAACGTAAACGGGTAGCGGCGGGCATTCTGGCCATCCACAGAGATAGTCAATTGCTGGGTCAGTAGTGTTTCAAGCGGAACGACCACGGTGGCACCGGCGGCGGCGCGCTGACCTTCGGGCAATGGAAAGACATTCATTTCCGCAACGGCGACGCCATCACCATTGACCAGCAATTGATAAAGGTTGCATGGATCAGGTGATCCATCTTCGCTCTTGATGCAGCGCAGCGCCCAGTCGCCGAACGTCTCGCGCACATAAGGCTCACCGACCTGGGGGCCGATCGGCTCACCAAGTGCCAGGTCATCGTTGGGTGCTGCGTCCTCGGTTTCGGCAGCGGTGTCTTCGGTCGCGGTGTCTTCGGTTGCGGTGTCTTCGGTTGTGTCCTGCGCCGTGGCAACGCTGGCGTGGGCAAGCAGGGCGGCGAGAAAGAGGGTCTTGAGGATACTGCGCATAGGTCTTGTCCTTTTGGCTTTTGCGGCGGCTTACCACGCGCACAGCAGGGTGTCAGCGGCAAAAATCAGCGGCTGCGCTGTCTTTCGCTCACATTTTCGCGGGGGGTGAAAAACAAAGAAGGGCCCTCGAAAGGACCCCGCTTTATGTTCTCCCTGTCGGACTTGGCCGACTATTGGGCGAAAGCTACGCAAAGCAAAACGAAGCGTCAACAGCAAATCTGTGACAAAACAGTGATCAATGCCATGCGATCCAGACAAAAAAAACCGTGCCCGAAGGCACGGCAAGTCTAACAGGGAGGTTCGTGTGCCGATCCGCAACAAAGCCTGCGAAAAGGCGTGCTTTGTTGTGGCATGAATTGGTTAACAATGTATTTTGCTTGGAAAATATATGCGGGGGACGGCATTCATGTCAGAGAATATCTTTATTGGCGGCGGTGGTGAAGGCTACGGCGCGCCACAGAACCTTCTGCTGGATAAGGCAAACCGTCATGGGCTGATTGCAGGGGCAACCGGCACAGGTAAAACGGTGACCCTGCAGATCATGGCCGAGGGGTTTTCAGCGGCGGGCGTGCCGGTGTTTCTGTCGGATGTGAAAGGGGACCTGTCCGGTCTGGCGGTCAGTGGCACTGCCGACTTCAAGCTGCACGAACCCTTCATGTCGCGCGCCGAAACCATCGGGCTTGACCTGCAATATGAGAGTTTCCCCGTCACCTTCTGGGACCTCTTCGGTGCGCAGGGTCACCCGATCCGTGCGACCGTGGCGGAGATGGGGCCACTTTTGTTGTCACGCCTGATGGACCTGACGGATGTGCAGGAAGGGGTGCTGAATGTGGCATTCCGGGTAGCCGACGAAGAAGGTCTGCCGCTGTTGGATCTCAAAGACCTGCAGGCCTTGCTGGTTTGGGTCGGGCAGAACGCCACGGCGCTGTCGTTACGCTATGGAAATGTTGCGGCCTCGTCGATCGGGGCCATTCAACGGCAGCTTCTGGTGCTGGAAAATCAGGGTGGTGCCGCACTCTTTGGCGAACCCGCCCTTGATCTTGCCGACATGATGCGCATCCGCGACGGGCGGGGCGAGATCAACATTCTGGCTGCCGATCAGCTGATGGGCAGCCCCCGGCTTTATGCGAC
>CBDTVH010000603.1:0-2061 GCA_965363665.1 uncultured Yoonia sp.
AAACGACGGAAAAATTTCCCACCACCGCGGTCCAGGACGCGCTGCGCGGGCGTGCCGTCGCCTGGGTCGGTGATGAGCCCGGCGACAAGGTGTTTTTCGAAGCGGGCAAATCCCTGCGCGGTGTTTGCATTTACCATGCCGATGATCGGATCGACATTGGACTGAACGCCTTTACCACCCGCGATGACGCGCGGCTGGCGCGGGATATCACCGCCGCCGCAGCGACCGCCCTGGCCTGTCCGGTCCGTCCCGAAAGCGAAGATACTCCGATCGCAGCAGATATGGTTCACGCGTTCTGCGACGAAAACTGGGTGGAGGATCGGTATAAAGAGGCGTCGATCGTGACGAATATGATGACCGAACAGCCCGCGGATGAACCTATGAAGATTGCCGGATACCGGCGTGGGTTTGCGTTTACCTATGCGCAGATCGCAGCGATGCAAGATAACGGGATGAGCACGGATGATGTCATCGCCAAATTGATGCAGGACGGCATGACCGTGCAGGAGCTGGATCAGGTGGAAGACATCTATGCGGCCAATCCCATGTCGATCTCTGCCCCTGTCGAAAAGCAGAAACGCGGTCTGTTCGGATCAAAGACAGTCAAAGAGACCGAAACCTTTGCCGCTTTTTCGCTCGCCCCCGGCGTGCGCACACTGACCCCGGTGTTCATGTCCAACGATCCGGTCTTTGCGATCATGGGCGACGAAGAATATGGCTACAGGCGTGTGCCGTACGAAAAGATTGCCGATTACGCGCACAAGACAGACTCCCACGAGTATGGGTGCGGCAGCTTTGATCTGACGATCAATGGCGATGCCTACAACGATCTTTATTGGCAAGGTGAGGCGATGTAACGCCTAGCCGTGATTGCCCAACAACTGATCCATTGAAATCGAGGGCTGCGAACACCCCGCCTCACCCACAATCTTGGCTGGCACGCCTGCGACGGTCTTCATCGGCGGTACTTCGTCCAGCACGACCGAACCCGCGGCGATGCGGCTGCAATGGCCGACCTTGATATTGCCCAGCACCTTGGCACCGGCGCCGATCAGCACGCCGTCCCCGATCTTGGGGTGACGGTCGTCGTCTTCCTTGCCGGTTCCGCCCAATGTGACGGAATGGAGCATCGAGACGTTATCGCCAACAACCGCAGTTTCACCCACCACGATGGAGTGCGCGTGGTCAATCATGATCCCCTGCCCGATCCGGGCGGCGGGGTGAATATCCACTCCGAACATCTCACTCGTGCGCATCTGGATGAAATAGGCCAGATCCTTGCGGTCATGCTGGTAGAGCCAATGCCCCAAACGGTAGGCCTGTACCGCCTGAAACCCCTTGAAGAACAAAAGCGGCTTCATGAAACGGTGGCATGCGGGGTCACGATCATAGGTCGCCACCAGATCGGCGCGCGCTGCTGCCACCAATTCGGGCGTTTCGACGTAGGCCTGATCGGCGATTTCGCGTAAAATCTGTTCCGACATCTCAGTCGAGGCAAGCTTCATCGAAATACGGTACGCCAGCGCCCCTTCAAAGGATTTATGATGCAGCACGCCCGCGTAGATCAGACCACCCATCAAAGGCTCGTTCGCAATCGCAGCCTCGGCCTCTTCGCAGATGCGATGCCAGACCGGATCGACTTGGGACAGTGTTGGTTGTGGTTGCGCCATCGCACTCACCTCGCGTTTATCAGACCTCTTTGATAGATCAGATAGGGCCGCCAAGCCAAGAACAAAGCTGTGATGTGCGGTTTCACGATGATTGATGCGACGCGCGGTCCAACAATGCGGCCAGAACGACGGCATAGGCCCCAAGCACGTCAGGGCCAATGGCGTCAGGTCGCGGTGCCGCAGCCCAGCGCGCGGCAGAGGACATCAGCGTGCCCGTGCCAAACCGCGGATGCGGCACGCCCTTGGCCTGCCGATACCTGTCGGCCTCTTCTGTCTGGGTGATCAGCCTGCGCATGGCTGCGGGCCGCGCGCGCGGTGCGAGCAACATCAAGACCCGCGCCGCCGTTTCAATATCTGCAAGCTGGATCGGCCTCATACGTACCTGACAATC
>CBDTVH010000604.1:0-2061 GCA_965363665.1 uncultured Yoonia sp.
TCTGTCTTTGAAAAGGTGCCGTCCTGTATCATCTTTTTCATCGTGGTTCCCACGCCTCCGTTCGGCCCAGAGACCCGCTCTGCGACACAGGCCAGACCACGGTTCGTCTGCGCAAGCCCGTAAAGATGGGTAATCGGCAGGCGGATATCGGGCGAGGGATAGCGCAATTGGACGCGCATATATTCGTCATACTCCTTGCGGATCAGGCGCAGGCGCACATTGGGCATCAGCCGCGTCGTGATATCACGGAAGGTGAAGCGGCTGTTCTGGCCGTCCTGCGTGCGCAGCACCTTGAGCAGTTTTTGGGGATCGGTGGGATGCTGATAAATGGCACGCTCCACGCCACTTGTGATGTAGTGACTGTCGTCCAGTTCGATCACTTGGTTCATGACGCAGCCCTCGGCCCCGTTGACACGTCCTAGAATTCCACGCCGATCTGCGCCTTGATCCCGGACCGGAACGGATGTTTGACCAGCTCCATTTCCGTGACCAGATCGGCCAGTTCGATTAGATCTTCGTGCGCGTTGCGGCCTGTCAGTACCACATGGGTCATTTCGGGCTTGTGATCGCGCAGGAAGGCCACGACTTCGGCGGCGCTGACGTAGTCGTAGCGGATCGCGATGTTGATCTCGTCCAGCAGCACCATGTGGTTGGTTTCATCCAGGATCAGCTCCTTGGCCTTGGCCCATGCCGCCTGCGCCATTTCGGTGTCGCGGGATTTGTCCTGCGTTTCCCAAGTGAACCCTTCACCCATGGTATGGAAGGCGCAGGTGTCGCTGAATTTGGTAAGGATCAGGTCACGTTCGCCGGTGGACATGCCACCCTTGATGAACTGCACCACGGCGCATTTCATATCGTGTGCGATGCAGCGGAAGATCATGCCGAAAGCGGCGGATGACTTGCCCTTGCCTTTGCCGGTGTGGACGATGATCAGGCCCTTCTTGTCGGTCTTGGTGGCCATGATCTTGTCGCGCGCGGCTTTTTTCTTGGCCATCTTCATCGCGTGGCGGTCTGTATCGTCGGTCATATTTTTCCCTTTCGGTCGGTGGGTTGCACCCACCCTACAGCAACCCCGCGATGCGCGCACGGGCGGAGTTGGATTTGGGCTGCCAAAGGTTGCGGTCGATGGCCTCTTGCAGGCGCTGGGCGATTTCCTTGAGCGCGGGGGCGTTGGCATCGGCGATGAAGTCGCGGGTCGCGTCGTCTTTGATGAAGGCCTCTTCGACCAGATCGAAATGGTGGTTGCGCACGGCTCCGGTCGTGGCGGCGAAGGCGAAAAGGTAATCGACTGTTGCCGCAATTTCGAACGCACCTTTGTAGCCGTGGCGTTTGACGCCGTCGATCCACTTGGGGTTCACGACGCGGCTGCGGACGACGCGCCCGATTTCATCGTCGAGTGTGCGAATGATGGGCCGTTCAGGGCGCGAGTGATCGTTGTGGTAGATGGGGCGGTCTTGACCCTGCAACGTGCTGATGGCCGCTGCAGCCCCGCCCTCGAATTGGTAATAGTCGTCGCTGTCGAGGATGTCATGTTCACGGTTGTCTTGGTTCTGCACCACTGCCTCGGTCTGCGACAAGCGTTCTTCAAAGGCTTTTCGGTCCTTGCGGCCCTCCGCGCCTTTGCCATAGGCGTAGCTGCCCCACTCCAGATAGGCTTCGGCGAAGTCGGATTTGTCAGCCCAGATCCGCTCATCAATCAGCGCTTGCAGGCCGGCACCGTAGGCGCCGGGTTTTGAGCCGAAGACCCGGGTTTGATCTTCACCTGATTTGGCGCGTGCTGCGGCGGGGTTCAGGTCAGCGGGTTCGTCCATGTCCTGCACGGCACGTGCCGCACTATCGACCAAGGCGATGAGCTGGGGGAAGGCGTCGCGGAAGAAGCCAGAGATTCTCAGGGTGACATCGACCCTTGGGCGGCCCAAGACAGACTGCGGCAACACCTCAAACCCGGTGACCCGGCGATTGGCGCTGTCCCATGTGGGCTTGACCCCCATCAAGGCGAGCGCCTGCGCGATATCATCCCCACCGGTGCGCATGTTGGCGGTTCCCCAAGCGGTGACCAGC
>CBDTVH010000605.1:0-2058 GCA_965363665.1 uncultured Yoonia sp.
AGATCATGGCGGATATCATGACGTTCGAGGAACATAACGGCCCGATCAAGGGCAAGAAGGTCGTGTGGTCAGGTGACGGCAACAACGTCTTTGCCAGCTTTGCCCATGCCGCCAAACAGTTTGAGTTTGATCTGGTGTTCACCGGCCCGCCGCCGCTTGATCCAGAGCCTGCGCTGGATGGGCTTTACCGGACAGTGCGTGATCCAAATGAGGCCGTGCAGGGCGCCGATCTGGTCGTGACCGACACGTGGGTCAGCATGCACGACCCGCAATCGGCGCGTGAACGGCGGCATAATCAGTTGCGCGGATATCAGGTGAATGATGCGCTGATGGCGAAGGCCAAGGACGATGCGCTTTTCATGCATTGCCTGCCCGCCCATCGCGATGACGAGGCGACAAGCAGCGTGATGGATGGGCCTCATTCGGTGATCTTTGATGAGGCTGAGAACCGGCTGCATGCGCAAAAGGCGATCATGCGTCATTGCCTCGGGGTCTAGGTGGGTTCGATCATTAACCCTTTCTTAACCATTGCAGATCTAGCGTCGCTGTTGGCTGCAAAGCCGGGCAACGCTATGATCACCCCCAAAGGGCTGCGTCAAAAAAACGCACCCTTTTCGGTCTTGGCGTTGCCCAAAATATCAGGGTGCGTGGCGAAGCCGAACGCACCTTCGCCCTGCCCACGACCGCGTCTTAGCGCATTGATTTCAAAAGGGACTTCAGGCCAGCGTCGTCAACCTTCTTGACCGCGGACTTCAAGGGCGACCATGTCCGCTTGCGCAACGCAGCCTCTGGATAGGTCTTCGTCATCTCTTTGACGTCAATGCGGTAGACGCTGACATGGCAGGTGGCGACGCGCCCGTCGTCGAACCGTTTTTCGGTCACATAGCCGCCGATTGGGGCTTTGCTGACCTTGCCTTTCAGCAATCCTGCTTCTTCCCACGCTTCGATCTTGGCTGTTTCGGCGTCTGTGTGGCCATCCATCGGCCAGCCTTTGGGAATGATCCAGCGCCCGCGCGAGGATTTCACCAAAAGCACCTCAGGGCCCGCATCGCCATCACGCAAACACAAGGCCCCGACCTGCGTAATCGCGGTCGGATCAGCAACACGGACCGTGTGGCCCGTCCAAAAAGACCCATCAAGTTTACTCATATACCTGCCAATAGGTTATTTTTATTGAATTTCTTTTAACACACACCGAATCAAAGCGCAAATCCGGTTACGTGCCGCGTGGGTTTGCCCGCAGGGTAGGGTCCGCTTGGGTTGGATCTTCGGGCCATGGATGGCGCGGATAGCGCCCGCGCATATCGCGCCGCACATCAGCATAGGATGTCGCCCAGAACCCGACAATATCCTGTGTCACCTGCACGGGTTTTTGCCCCGGTGACAGCAATGTCACCCGCAATGGCGTATGGCCAACGACCGGATGAGTTGTCACGCCGAACATCTCTTGCAGGCGCAGTGTGATCTGCGGGGCCTCGCCATCATAATCAATAGGTATCTTGCGCCCCAAAGGTGTCACGAAATGCGCAGGTGCCGCACTGTCCAATCGCTTTGTCTGGTCCCAGTCCAGCAGGCTGCGCAACGCAGGCAATATATCAAAGCGCTTCCAGTCGTCCGCGCTACGCACGCCGGACAGATGCGGCAAAAGCCAGTCTTCCAGCGTTTCCAGCAGTGTGTCATCATCCATCGCCGGTAGGTCATCGACCAATGCAACACGCGCCCGAAACCGCTCTGCGGCGGGCGAGGGCAGCAATCCAAGCTGGCGCGCACCCTCCAGCATCGCCCGTGCGACGGCCTCTGACGGAGCGTCCGACCATTGTCTGTCATCCAGCGCAAGTGCGCCGAACCGTTCCTGCTGGCGGGTCAGCACGCGGCGGTCGCGTTTGGACCATTCACAGATGTCGTGCCATGCGATCTGATCGGCAAACAGGTCACGCAGTTCGCGCTCGGTGATAGTCGCAGCCTGCCTGATGCGGGCTTCGCGTGTGTCGCCATCCAGATCGGTGGCCACGATCAATCGCGCCCCGGCCATCGGATCAGACGCGTCCATGACAGCGC
>CBDTVH010000606.1:0-2056 GCA_965363665.1 uncultured Yoonia sp.
CCGTTTATCATCGCGGTCAAAGACCACGACAAAGCCTCGATCTTGGCGGCATTCCATCGCCGCATCGGGAATGACCGCGACACGGAGTTTGCGGAGGCCTGTCGGCAGGTGGAGCGCATCGCCGAACTGCGCCTGATCGAGAAGTTGGGTTGATGGGTCAGATACTGCATCTCGAACTGCTGACAAAAGAAGCCTTTGCACCGTTCGGTGATGTGCTTGATGTGTCAGGTGACCCGGACAAGATCATCAATCAGGGGCTTTGCGGGCGCTACCACGACCGCGCAAGGATTGACATTGGGGACGGCAAGACAGGCACCAGCCTGTTGAATGCCCAACCACGCCAGTTTCCAATCACGCTTGATATGGTCGAACGGCACCCGCAGGGCAGCCAGGCGTTTCTGCCGATGAGCTTTGATCCCTTCGTCGTCGTCGTCGCGCCCGATCAGGGCGGCACACCCGGCCAGCCGCGCGCGTTTCTGACGGCACCGGGGCAGGGCGTGAACTACGCACGCGGCACGTGGCATGGGGTGCTGACCCCGATCCACGCGCCCGGATTATTCGCTGTTGTCGACCGGATCGGCGATGGCGCGAACCTGCAAGAGCATTGGTTCGACGCACCATTCATCATCACTGATCAAAAAATATCCGTCAGCGGGGAGGCTGGCTGATCGGTCCAAAGGGAGGGACACACACTATGGCTGACACTTCAATCGGGACGCGCGAGCAACTCCGCGATCCCAACTATACACCTGCGCTGCATCGCGCCGTACCGCTGGGCATCCAGCATGTGCTGGCGATGTTCGTATCCAACGTGACACCGGCGATCATCATTGCAGGGGCCGCCGGTTTCGGGTTCGGGTCCGATGCAGGTGCACAGGGTTTCCCTGACATGACGTATCTGATCCAGATGTCGATGCTGTTTGCGGGGATCGCGACGTTGTTCCAAACCATCGGCTTTGGTCCGGTGGGAGCGCGTTTGCCCATCGTGCAGGGGACATCGTTTGCGTTCATCCCGATCATGATTCCACTGGTTGCCGGTAAGGGCGTAGAAGCCTTACCCGCGCTTTTCGGCGGTGTCGTGATCGGTGGTTTGTTCCATGCGTTCATTGCGACATTCATCGGCAAGATCCGCTTTGCTCTGCCGCCATTGGTGACAGGTCTGGTTGTGACGATGATTGGTCTGGCACTGGTGAAAGTTGGCATTCAGTACGCGGCGGGCGGCGTCCCTGCGATCGACGCGCCTGAGTATGGCTCGCTTTTGAACTGGTCTGCCGCATTGGTCGTGATCTTCGTGACATTGGGGCTGAAGTTCTATGCCAAGGGGATGCTGGCGGTCTCGGCCGTCGTGATCGGTATCCTTGTGGGCTATTTCTATGCCCTTCTGATGGGCATGGTCACCGTGGAAGGCATCGCCACAAGCTGGCAGCGTGCTGCCGTTTTTCAGGCGCCCATGCCTTTCAAGTACGGCTTTGAGATGAGCGTCGCCGCGATTGTCGGGTTCTGCCTGATGGCTTTTGTCTCCGCCGTTGAAACGGTGGGCGATGTGTCTGGTATCACCAAAGGCGGCGCAGGACGTGAAGCGACAGACAAGGAAATCACAGGTGCAACCTATGCCGATGGTTTCGGCTCTGCGGTTGCCGGTGTCTTTGGCGGTTTCCCGAACACGTCTTTCAGCCAAAACGTCGGTCTGATCGCGATGACAGGCGTGATGAGCCGCCATGTCGTGACCATTGGTGCGATCTTTCTGATCATCTGCGGTCTGGTGCCCAAGGTGGGTGCCGTGATCCGCACGATCCCCATCGAAGTGCTGGGTGGTGGTGTGATCGTGATGTTCGGCATGGTCGTGGCTGCTGGCATTTCGATGTTGTCGGACGTGAACTGGAACCGCCGCAACATGGTGATCTTTGCGATTGCCTTATCGATTGGTCTGGGTTTGCAGCTTGATCCCAAAGCAGTGCAGTACCTGCCCGATACGTTGCGCATCCTCATGACATCCGGTCTGCTGCCTGCGGCCTTGATCGCCATCGTCCTGAACCTGATCCTGCCCGAAGAGCTG
>CBDTVH010000607.1:0-2046 GCA_965363665.1 uncultured Yoonia sp.
AACAATCGCCGTGCCAAAGGCCGCGCGAAGCTGAGCGCGTAAGCGCAACAGCCGTTTTGACCGATTTGAAACCGCCGGTTGGGCCTGATCAGGGCATTCCGGCGGTTTCTGTTTGCGTATTGACCAAGCGCGCCGACTTTGTGCGCGCGTCAAACGCCCGCCGCCAAGGTACGCCCGGCATCCACCTGCAAGGCCGCAAACGCGCGGAGGGCGAGGCGGAGGGTATCCGTGTCGGCTTCACCTGTTCCAAGAAAGTCGGCAACGCCGTCGCCCGCAACCGCGCCAAGCGGCGCTTGCGAGAGGTCGCCCGCATCGTGCTGCCCAAAATGGGCCGCGATGGCTGGGATTACGTTCTGGTGGGTCGCAAAGACACGACCGCGACCCTACCTTTTGACGTGTTGGTGGCTGATATGCGCCGCGCGATGAAAAAGGTCCACGGATGAGCCCCTTTGCCTACATCGTCTCACTGCCCGTGCGGGCGTACCGCATGGTGCTGTCGCCCTGGGTGGGGATGAGTTGCCGGTATCACCCGACATGTTCGGCCTATGCGCTGGAGGCGCTGGAAAAGCACGGTGCGATCAAGGGCAGCTACCTGACCGTGCGCCGTATCTTGCGGTGCCATCCATGGGGTGGGTCGGGGATAGATAACGTGCCGGATTAGGAACAATTTGCTTCTCGAGGCAACTGCGCAGTCGCGGTGAATGACCGCTTCTCTAATTGGGTGTTTGGGTCAAGCTCATTTTCCTTCTTTCTTTTGGGTCATTGTCACTCATCCGGGTCACGCTTCTCTTCGCAGTCTGTTTGATGCCGTGATGGCACCGCTGCACGCATATGTCGGATCGGCAGTGGAGAGCCTTGCTTTGAGACGCGCTTCACGTTGCGCAGCAGCCATTTTCGGCTTTGTCCACAGACCTCGTCCGGTGAGGGATGACCCCGTTAGGATTGGTGGTCGGCTTTTAGTTCATGCCGTTCCTCCCACTTGGTCCTGACGGAATTCCGTGCCATCAACCCACATGCGATGCAGCAAGACGGCGAGTTTGCGTGCGACAGCGACAACGGCGCGACGGCGACCCTTGGTGCGCATCAGTCGCATGCCCCATGATTTGATCTGAGACCCCGCCATCGTTCGCATAAGCAAAGCGTTGGCGGCTGCGTACAATGTTGCGCGGACATCTCGATCCCCAGCTTTCGATATGCGGCCAGGATTGTCATGTTCGCCAGACTGATAGCGTCGCGGTGTCAGCCCAAAATGCGCGCCAACAGTGCGGGACTGTTTGAAGCGCGTAGGATCATCGACAGCGGCTTTGAAGGTCAGCGAGGCAATCGGACCAACGCCTGGGACCGTCATCATCCGCATGCAAACCTCGTCTTGGCTGGCCGCGCGTTTGACCCTGCGATCCAGTTCCAGAAAGTGCTGATACAAAATCACGCGCGCGTCCAAGAGCGGCACCAAAGCATGGGCAAGAACGTCGTCCATCTCGACCAACGGTCGCACGACGCCGTCGAAGCTGCAGTGCTTCACAGTCATGGGCAAGCGAATGCCAAAGATCTTCAATAATCCGCGGACTTCGTTGGCGAGATCCATCGTCTTCTTGAGCAGTGCCTTGCGCGTGCTGAGCAAGGCACGGACGCCATGGGCCTCTCGGCTCTTCATGTGAACTGGGCTGAACCAGCCGGTACGCAGGACTTGTGCGATACCACGTGCGTCATTCTTGTCTGTCTTGTTGCGCATTGCGGACAGCGCAGCGTTGACCTGGCGTGCTTCCATGCAGACGACATCAAAACCTTCTGCCGTCAATCCAAAGAACAGATGTTGGCTCAGCGTGCCCGCTTCAAAGCCGATCCGTTCAATCGGATGGGGAAACGTTCCAAGGCACTCAGCGATGTCGCTGACCTCGCATGGCAGCTCGCGCTCAAGCAGCACGGTTCCCTTGCCATCAACAATGCAAAGCGCACAGGATCGCAGCGATATGTCTATTCCAGCAAAATATTCCACCTGAGGTGCCCCTAGATTTGTAGAGGCTTTGCCCGCTAACTTTGAGGCAA
>CBDTVH010000608.1:0-2043 GCA_965363665.1 uncultured Yoonia sp.
GCACGCTTGCGCTGTATGGGGTCCAGCGCCGCTCCGACGTGCATCTCGCCATCGACTTCGAATTCGACAGCGCGGGCGCGCAACAGTTCGAGTGCCTGACGCATCTTTGCCGACGACAGGCTTGGGCGATCGCCGAAGTTTGCGTGGCTTACGAGCGCTACACGTGGCGTTACACCCATCTTGCGTACTGCTTCGGCCGACAGCGCCGCGATGTCAGCAACGTCCTCCGCGGTCGGGTCGAGGTTCGCGTATGCATCGGCAATGAAGATTGTGCCTTTCGGCATCACCAAAGCATTCAGCGTGGAAAGCGCCCGCACGCCTTCCTTGCGACCGATGATGCGTTCAACCATGTCGAGTTGGTGACCGAACCGGCCCCCGGTTCCGCAAATGACCGCATCCACCTTGCCGTGGGCGAGAAGCAAGTTGGCCAGAACCGTTCGGTCATTCCTGACCCAGCGATCCGCTTCGACAGGGCTTATCCCATTCCTTCCAATCCGCTTGTGCAGGTCTTCCGACAAGGCAGTGCGGTCCATTTTGTGCGGGTCCACGACCTCAATATCCTCACCCACTGCCAGGGCGAGACCGAGGTCCTTGATCTTGGCCACGATCCGCTCGACCGATCCGATAAGGACGGGTTTGGCGATGCCCTGTCGAATGGCCTGATCTGCGCAATGCAAAACCCGTTCTTCGACGCCTTCGGCAAAGGCAACCCGCACAGGATTGCGCATGGCGAGATCAAACACCGGCTTCATCAGAAGACCTGACCGGAAGACGTGTTGCCGCAGCTGCTCTCGATAGGCCCCCAGATCTTCAATTGGCCGTGTTGCCACACCACTCTTTTCGGCCGCTTCGGCAACCAGTGGTGCGATCTCCATGATCAGGCGTGGATCGAATGGCTTGGGGATAATGTAATCCGGTCCAAATTTCAGCCTGTCGATGCCGTAGGCTGCGAGTACCGTGTGCGGTGCTGCCTTGCGGGTCATTTCAGCGATGCCCAGTGCACAGGCCCGCTTCATCTCTTCGTTGATCTCGGTCGCGCCACAGTCAAGCGCGCCGCGGAAGATGAAGGGAAAGCACAGGACGTTGTTCACCTGGTTCGGGTAATCGCTGCGCCCTGTCGCAATGATGGCGTCGTCGCGCACTTCCCGCACCAATTCCGGGCGGACCTCCGGCTCCGGGTTGGCCATGGCGAAGATGATCGGTTTGTCCGCCATACCGGCGACCATTTCTTTGCTGACCGCACCTGCAACCGACAAGCCAAGGAAGATATCGCTGCCAACCATGGCCTCTGCCAGCGAACGCGCGCTGGTTTTGGCGGCATAGGCTCCCTTGTACTGATCGAGATTGTCGCGATCTGTGTGGATTGGCCCCTTGCTGTCGCAGACAATGATATTGTCCTTCGACGCCCCGAAGCTGACCAACAGGTCAAGGCAGGCAAGCGATGCGGCACCTGCCCCGTTGGCCACGATCCGCACGTCTTCGATCTTCTTTTCAACAAGGATCAGAGCGTTCAGGATGCCTGCTGCGGTAACGATGGCTGTGCCGTGCTGATCGTCATGGAAGACAGGGATGCCCATGCGTTCCTTGAGGGCCTTCTCTATGACAAAGCATTCGGGCGCCTTGATATCCTCAAGGTTGATGCCGCCAAAACTCGGCTCCAAACGCGCGACGGCTTCGATGAACTGGGTCGGGTCCGTTTCATCGACCTCAAGGTCAACGCAGTCGAGACCTGAGAACTTCTTGAAAAGCGCTGCCTTGCCTTCCATCACCGGCTTTGACGCCAGCGCGCCAATATTCCCCAGGCCAAGCACCGCCGTACCGTTCGAGATCACCGCAACGGTATGCGAACGACCGGTGTACAAAGCCGCAGTGCTCGGGTCTGCAGCGATCTCTTCACACGGAAAGGCAACACCGGGACTGTAAGCCAGTGCCAGATCGTGCTGGGTGGTCATCGGCTTCGTCGGTAGGGTCTGCATCTTTCCGGCAGGTCCCCGAGAGTGGTAATTCAGCGCTTCTGTTTTCAGATCAGTCGTCATGGTTTTT
>CBDTVH010000609.1:0-2035 GCA_965363665.1 uncultured Yoonia sp.
CAGCAATTCGCCCGCCTCTGCGAAATCCACCTGTGCGGCCATCAGCGTGACTGACGCCAGCCTGTCATCGCCATCGCGGGCCATTGTAGCGGCCGTAATTGCAAGGAGTGTGCCGCCCAAACAATAGCCGTTTGCGTGCACCTTCTGGTCCGGCACGATGTTGTTGATCACGTCAAGCGCCGTTAGCACGCCGTGGGTGCGGTAATCCTCCAACGACAGTTCGGCCTGATCGGCCGTCGGGTTGACCCATGATATCATGAAAACTGTGAAGCCCTGCCGGACCAGATAATTCACCATCGAATTGTGTGGCGACAAGTCCAGCACGTAATATTTCATGATCCAAGCCGGTACGAAGAGGATCGGCTCGGGGTGCGTCGTGTCGGTCTGCGGGCTGTATTGGATCAGTTCGAACAGTTCATTGCGAAAAACCACTTCACCGGGGGTCCTCGCGAGATCCTTTCCGACCTCATAGCCCTTTGGTGCAGGTTTGTGTTCCTGGGTCAGCGTTTGCATCAGGTCTTGTGTGAAATGCACGGCCCCTTCAACCAGATTGGCCCCGCGTTGGCGCATCGTGGTCGTGATGATCTCGGGATTGGTCCATGGGAAATTGGAAGGCGACACCAGATCAAGCATCTGGCGGACCTGAAAATTGACCCGATCAGCGTCTTGTTTGCGCACGCCCCTGATATCGTCGGTGGCGTGATCCCACCAGTTCTGCATCGCCAGGAACCCTTGTTTATACAAATTGAAAGGTGGCCGGTTCCAGGCGTCATCTTTGAACCGATGATCATAGGGTTTCGGGGCAAAGGGGGGGTTGTCTTGATCTTTGTCACTCGACCAAAGCCCCGCCGCGTAGGCCATCAATTGCCATGCATTTGTCTGGGAGCGTTCCATCAGTTCCAGTTGACGCCCCGGTGACCGACCCAGGTGCATGGCCCAGTCATGCCATGTCGCCGTCATCGCATAGGGGGACATCCCGCCGGTGACTTTGGCTGCGGCGGCCCGAATGGCCCGGTCCAGGTTCTGATGGGGATGCGGGGCGGGTTCGGCATGCTGCGCCAGCGCATTTTGGGGGATTACCGCAGGCAAGGATCTGTGCAATTTCGCGCGCGTCTGAGGCATTGATCACTCCGGGCTGCTAGAGGCTTGAGCTTCAACTAGACCGGCGCGGCGATGCCCGCATTGATCTGTGTCATTTGCGGGCAGTGCGGGACTACTTCACAGCAACCACCGTTTGTGTGGCATGGTGCAGGACCTTTTGTGAAACGCTCCCCAATACGGTGCCCCTGATCTTGCCCAGCCCGCGCGACCCAAGCACAATCATATCGGCCTTTTCCTCTTCAGCGGCATCGAGGATTTCATCGGCGTAGTCGCCGTTGCGCGAATTGATTTTGACGTTCTTTACGCCCATGTCCTCGGCCTGCGACTTGGCATAGTCCAGCAAATGATCGCCCAAAACAGAAATCGTCCGCATCATGCCAGCGTGGTCCTGACTGGGTGTAAACAGATCATAAGCGCGTCCCGAGGCGATCCTGACACCCGGGTTCACGGTGTTCTGCACCCCTTTCACCAAGTGTTCGATCTCGGCCATGCGCACCATTTCCTCGGCCGGGCGGCCATGCATGAGCACATGCACAATGGTTAGATCGGCCTGCAGTTTTGTCGCCAGTTCGGCGGCCACATCAAGCGCGCGGCGGCCGTTGTCGGAACCATCATAAGCCAAGAGCAGCTTGCGGATCATTGGGTGCCTCCTTCATACGCTATGGTGACATAACCGAAGCTAGCAGCCCGCATCGTCGACGAATTGATGCGGATCAATTCGAGTGCTGGCGCAGATAGCTCAGAAGGTCGTCGAGGCTGCGCATCTGGTCATAGTCGGCCTCTGGCATTGGCAGCGATAATTCTTTGCCAAGCGCAGTGATGAGCGTCAGAAAATCCATTGAATCGATGTCGCACTCCTCGCGCAGGTCTTCCTGCGGGTCAATGCTGTCAAAGGGAATTTCCGGGGCGATACGCCCCAACTTCTGTTCTACCA
>CBDTVH010000610.1:0-2032 GCA_965363665.1 uncultured Yoonia sp.
CCACCTTCCTTGTCCTGCTGCAAATGCATGTTGCCGACCGAAATTGCCATCGCATCCACGCCGGTTTCAGCGGCAAACTGTGCCGCCTCTGCCGGGTCAGTTCCAGCCGACGCCTCGCCCCCCGAATAGCCGACAAAGCCAATCTCGCCCTCGCAGGAAATCCCGGAATTATGTGCCATTTCAGCGATTTGAAGTGTCTCTTTAATGTTGTCGGCCAGTGGTTTGCGCGACCCGTCAAACATCAGTGACGTGAACCCGGAATCCAACGCCTCCGAACACTCATCATAGGTGTACCCATGATCTAGATGCGCCACGACAGGGACAGAGGCCCCTTCCGCCAGATGCCGAAACATGCGGCCCAGCACCGGCAATGGCGTATGCGCCCGGCACCCCGGCCCCGCTTGCAGGATCACCGGGCAATTCTCAGCCTCGGCCGCGGCGACATAGGCGCGCATGTCCTCCCAGCCCAGACAGACCAATCCACCCACCGCATAACCGTCTCGCAACGCCGGTTGCAGCACATCTTTCAGCGTCGCAAGGGTCATTTGAACTTGGCGATCATGTCTTTGATGCCCGGAATCGTTTCGATCTGATAGGCATGGGAAGGCTGGAAATACTGGATCAAAGACCGCTGCGACAGCCCACCCAGAATGGTGAAGTAATACATCTGATAGCCCGGCAGAACCGCGCAAGGGTGATAGCCGCTATCAAGGCAAATCGTGGATCCATCCACGATGTGATAGGCATCCCCCGCCTTGCCATCCTCACGCTGCAACATCTGCACGCCGGACCCATGGTTCGGCTTGAAGCGAAAGTTATAGGTCTCGTCATGCCGCGTCTCATCCGGCAAACGGTCGGTGTCGTGCTTATGCGACGGAAAGCCCGACCAACCACCCTCGCCCACCGTGAAAAGCTCAGACACCAGCAAACGTCCGACCTTGCCGTGGTACTTCGTGCCGAGGATATGCTTGATCTTGCGATGCGTCTTGGTGTCGTCAGAGCCATATTGCACCAGATCCAACTCGTCTTTGCGCACAGCGAACGCATCCAGCACCTTGTCATAGCGCGCGCCGCAAACGAATACTTCCGCCTCATCGCTGGTACAGACCATCTCGGCCTTGGCCGCAGTTGGCACATATACCCCTTCAGGCTCACCATCCCAGACGTCTTCGACCCGCTCACCGATGCTGTCCGCTTTGAACCCTTCGATATCAATATCGACAGTTCCGGTTGCAGGCACGATGCAGGTTTCGTACCCCGGCACAGCGTAGGTGAACGCCTGCCCCTTCTTCAGCTTGACGATGTTGAAATAGTTCAGCGGAACGGTCGGATCATCCACATCGACGATGGGTTTGTTCTGGTTGTCAAACGGCGGGATATGCATGGATTTCTTCCTTCAAGCGTCAGTCGGGCCGGGATGTTCGGCCATGAATTGGGTGAGCGTCGGCGTGTCAGCCATCGCAGGCGCGCAGCCGGGGCGCGACACGGTGATGGACGCGCAGGCAGAGCCGCGCAGGATCGCGTCGCGCAGGTCCAGGCCTTCGGCGATCCCAGTGACCAGACCCGCCATGAAGCTATCCCCTGCCCCTGTGGGTTTCAGCGCCATCACCGGCCAGATGCCCGTGTGAATTTCCGCGCCATCGGCAAAGGTCACGGCCCCCTTCTCGCCCATCTTATAGACGACGATGGTGGCCGTGTCTGCGGCCAGCGCGCGGGCTTTCGCAAGACCCTTGTCGATGCCGCCGGCCATAAAGCCGAACTCTTCATCGTTGCCCACGATCATATCTGACTGGGCGGCGGCACGGCTCAGAACGTCTTCGGCCACCTGCGGCGAAGGCCACGAGTACGGGCGATAGTCCACGTCGAAGATGACGGGCAATCCGGCCGCCTTGGCACGGTCAAAGGCGTCGAAGGTAGCACTTCGCGATGGTTCGGCCGCAAAAACTGTGCCCGCCGTGATCAGTGCACCAAACTTGCCATAGTCCACCGCCGCGACATCATCCAAATCCATCTGAAAATCAGCAGCGCCATT
>CBDTVH010000611.1:0-2031 GCA_965363665.1 uncultured Yoonia sp.
CACCGTGGAATAGCGTGTCAGCGGGACCATCGTGTCGCCGTGGCCGCCCAGGACAAAGGCGGTGACGTCGCGCATCGACACGTCGAATTCTTCTGCAAGAAAGTGACGGAAGCGCGCCGAATCCAGTACACCGGCCATACCGCAGACCATGTGATGTGGCAGGCCCGAGAATTCGCGCAGGGCCCAAACCATCGCGTCCAGGGGGTTTGTGATGCAAATGACGAATGCGTTTGGCGCGTGTGCCGCGATGCCTTCGCCAACCGATTTCATGACCTTGAGGTTGATGCCGAGCAGGTCATCGCGGGACATGCCGGGCTTGCGCGCAACACCGGCGGTGACGATGCAGACGTCTGCGCCAGCGATATCGGCATAGTCGTTGGCGCCCTTGAAGCTGCCATCGAATTTCGCGGCAGGGCCGGATTCGGCGATATCAAGCGCCTTACCTTGGGGGATGCCTTCTGCGATATCGAAGAGCACAACATCGCCGAGTTCTTTGACAGCTGCGAGGTGTGCAAGCGTGCCGCCGATCTGTCCGGCGCCGATAAGGGCAATCTTGGGTCTGGCCATTGAAACAGGTCCTTTGGTGATTTGGTTTCGGCGTTTGGGTAAGGCTTTGCGGCCTTGCGCGCAAGTGTGCTGCATCGCGGCATTGCCCTTGGCGCAGTAGTCAAATCGCGTTCAAACCGCTAACGAGACGTGAATGAAGGACAAATCGGTGTGCCCAAGTGATTGAGTTTGGCTGGCAATTTTTTGCAGTTGGTATCCCGGCGATCATCTTCGGAGGTATCTCGAAGGGTGGTTTCGGATCGGGTGCTGCTTTTGTTGCCGGTGCGATTCTGGCGCTTGTCGTCCCGCCCGGCGCTGCGTTGGGGATTGTTCTGCCGCTTTTCATGTTGGTCGATGCAGCCACGTTGAAACCGTACTGGGGCAAATGGCACTGGCCATCCGCACGGGGTTTGATGCTGGGCGCGATCCCGGGCTGCATCATCGCCGCGTGGCTTTATGCTGTCGTTGATGCGGATGTGTTTCGTCTGCTGATTGGGGTGATCTGCCTGGCGTTCGTGGTCTTTCAGTTGTCGCGCGCAATGGGTTGGCTGACGGTGAAACAGGTACCCTTCTCTGCCGCCTTGGCGGGGTTTGCGGGGCTTGTCAGTGGTTTTACCAGCTTTGTCAGCCACGCGGGCGGCCCGCCCGCGGCGGTGTTTTTGCTATCACAGGGCCTGAGCAAGACTGCGTATCAGGCGACGACCGTGCTAACGTTCTGGGCGGTCAATTGGATGAAGGCAGTCCCTTACGCGTTTCTTGGCATTTTGAGTTGGGATACAATTATCGGCAGTCTGGCTTTGGCGCCCTTTGCCCTGCTTGGTGCGTGGATTGGCGTGAAGGCGCATCATCTTGTGCCAGAGAGGCTGTTTTTCGGGCTGACGTATGTGTTGCTGGTGTTGACGGGTGTCCGGCTTATCTGGGTTGCCATGGCTTAAGCCGGACCCCGGATTTAGCTTTGGCTGTCGAAATTCGCCAAAGGTTCGTTCACGTATTGATAGGCCTGCCCCGCTGCAACGAGGCAGGTTGGTCCACCCGGGCGGGTGACCGTGATGGTCCATGATCCGGTGTCCATTGAGGCAAAAACCTCGACCACCGCATTATCGCTGCCAAGCCCGATGGATTGGCGGCTTTCGCCATAGGCTTGCGCCAGACGTTCCACGACCTGCGCGTGATCTGCGCAATTTCGGGTCTGTGCCTGCGTTTGTTGTGCCGCGATCATCATCGCGCCGATCCCGAAGGACATCAGAAAGAAAGTGCGTCTCATTTGGTTCCCCTTTTGCAAAGCCGATCGCGGCAGAGGGCGGCGACCCGGCAAGTGGATCAAATTGTCAGTCGAATTTCCGCGAAATTGGTTAACACACCGTAACGATGGGTCCTGTCGCTGCGTTGCGGCAATTTGAACTTGAATGATCTGCTCAAATCTGGCCTTTTTCGCGCAACTTTATTGCGAGGAAGATTCGATGCATGACCGCCCTTACCGCTCTG
>CBDTVH010000612.1:0-2019 GCA_965363665.1 uncultured Yoonia sp.
TCTTTTCCTAGCAAAGCCCTGCTACCTCCCAGCGGCCGAGGTGCATCTGGTCGAAACCTCGCCAACCCTGCGCGCGGCCCAAGCCAAACTTGTCCCGCAGGCGACTTGGAATGCTAGCGTCCACACCTTGCCCGACGCCCCGCTCTTTTTGGTTGCGAACGAATTTTTCGACGCGCTGCCCATACGCCAATTCGTGCGCGACGGGATGGGCTGGCGCGAAAAGATGGTCAGCGTCAGCAATGGCGCGCTTTGCTTCGGGTTGTCCGATGCAGCCCCCATCGCACTTCTTCAGGACCGGCTGAAGGACACCAAAGACGGCGATCTGGTCGAACATTGCCCTGGCCTGGGACCTGTCACGGCAACAATCAGCGCCAAGATCGCTCGCCATGGCGGTTGTGCGGTGATCATCGACTATGGCGACTGGGTATCGCTTGGCGACACGTTACAGGCGCTCAAGGCCCAAACCCACATTGACCCCCTGGCAACCCCCGGCCAGGCAGACCTGACCGCCCACGTCGATTTCGCCGCGATCGCCGCCAACACGCACCCGGCAAGATACAGCCGCCTGACGACACAAGGTGTTTTCCTCGAACGCCTGGGGATCACGCAGCGCGCGCAGGCGTTGGCGGGCAAACTGACCGGTCAGGCGCTGACATCGCATATCGCGGCACATCGGCGCTTGACCCACCCGGCGGAAATGGGTGAACTGTTCAAAGTGATCAGTATCTATCCATCCACAGCACAACCGCCACCCGGACTAGAGCCATGACACTCGACATCATCACCGACCCACTCTTGGAAGGCGTGCCGCATGGGTTCTTCACCCGCCGGGGTGGGGCGTCCTCGGGTGTATTTTCGGGGTTGAACTGTGGCTACGGCAGCTCGGACCAGAAAGATATCGTGACAATCAACAGATCGCGGGTCGCTGGAATTCTTGGTGTGGAAACCGAACACCTTGTTGGGGTGCATCAGGTCCATTCAGCAGATGCCATCACCGTCACGGAACCTGTCAAACCGGCACCTCAGGCGGATGCACTGGTAACGGCGACAAAGGGGATCGCGCTGTCCATTCTGACGGCGGACTGCCAACCGGTGCTTTTCGCAGACACCGACGCCCGCGTCATCGGTGCCGCCCATGCGGGGTGGAAAGGGGCGCTCGATGGTGTGCTGGAGGCGACGATTGCGCAGATGGAGGCATTGGGAGCGACGCGGGGCAACATTGCGGCTGTTATCGGACCCTCCATCAGTCAACCCAACTATGAAGTTGGCCCCGAATTTCGCGAGGCCTTTGTCAAAGCGGACCCCCGTTTTGATCGCTTCTTCATGCAAGGCAAAGACGACCGGTTCCATTTTGACTTGCCGGGTTTCGGACTGTTCCAGCTTAAGCAAAGCGGGATCAAGGCAGCAGCATGGACCCACCACTGCACCTACGCTGACCCACAGCGATTCTACAGTTACCGCCGGTCGGTGCACGAGAAGCAGGCCGATTATGGCAGGCTGATCGCGGCAGTCAGGCTTTGACACGACGCTGTTTAACTAAATGAGGCAAGAGTTGCCTCGGTTTGTTAAACTTTGTTGCGATCAAGCGCAACTATACCTATCATTTTTCAAATAATTTCAAATCGTTAAGCCACAATAGACTGGTTAACGAAATTCGATCACGGTTTTTTTCAAACCGCCAAAATGTCGCCAGTTTGATCCAGCAATCTGTCTTCAATCGCAACTAACAATGGTTGCACTGAAGAAAGAGGTATCACCATGAAAAGCCGCTGGCAGAAATCCTTGGAAGCAGCAGTCGCCGCATACGACACACCAATGCCTTGGTCGCGTGGCGACATGCGCAAGGCCATGATCGAGCGTCGTGAAACGAAGGCCAACATCAACTTGCAACCGCGCAAGGTCATCACCCGCAGCGCCTGATTGGCGGTTTGCTCACTTCGGTGATTTCAGTTGCGATCCGCAGGATCACCTGATCGGCACCGGTGTTTCCATTTAATCAAAGCTGACCTGTGTGTTGGG
>CBDTVH010000613.1:0-2015 GCA_965363665.1 uncultured Yoonia sp.
AAGCGTAGTGCCGCTTCCCGCACCCGTGGGCCGGTAATATCAGAGTGGGAGCCTTGCTTGCGTGCCATATCCGCCATTTAACTGAACGCTTGTTCATTTGGAAACCCCTGATCGGCAGTTGCCCCGGCCTGCCAGCCACAGCTATGGTACGCCTCATGCGATTGATCCTGCCATTCCTACTGATGCTCTCTGCCTGTGCGACGTTCCCCGCGCTGGAAGGCACGATCAGCGACGCTGCAAGGCAGGCCCCCTACCCCAAGCTGACGCCGCTGCCGCCCACACCCGCCCTGCGCGACGAGGACGAAGCGGCATTGCTGGCGCGCATTGATGCGTTGCAAGCCCGCGCCGCCCGTATTCGACAGATCGACATCGCTGCGTTGCAGTAGCCGCCCGCATTCGCTAGACCCGTCGTGACGCAGCGCAACGATGGATGAACGCACATGACAACACCTCTTCGCCTTGGAATCGCGGGACTTGGCACCGTGGGTGTGGGCATTGTGCGGATCGTGCAAAAACACGCAGAGTTACTGGCCCTGCGCGCTGGCCGCCCGGTCAAAATCGTGGCGGTCTCTGCCCGCTCCAAAACCAAGAACCGCGATGTCGATCTGTCATCATACGACTGGGAAGATGATCCGACAGTACTGGCCAAACGCAATGACATTGACCTTTTTGTCGAAGTGATGGGCGGCCACGAAGGCCCCGCCAAAGATGCAACCGAGGCCGCGATTGCATCCGGCAAAGACATTGTGACCGCCAACAAGGCGCTTCTTGCCATCCATGGTCAGGCGCTTGCCGAGGCGGCAGAAGCAGCGGGCCGCGTGATCCGGTTCGAAGCAGCCGTCGCAGGGGGCATCCCCGTCGTCAAATCCCTGACCGAAGGGTTGGCCGGCAACGAGATCACCCGCGTGTTGGGCGTGATGAACGGCAGCTGCAACTACATCCTGACGCGGATGGAAAGCGCAGGGCTCAGCTATGAAGCGGTCTTTGATGAAGCCAACCAGCTGGGGTTCCTTGAAGCTGACCCGGAACTGGACGTGGGCGGCATTGATGCGGCCCATAAGCTGGCACTGTTGTCAGCCATCGCCTTTGGCACGCAGGTTGATTTTGATGCGGTCGAACTGGAAGGCATTGGCGCAGTCACCATCGAAGATATCCATCAAGCAGCCGACATGGGCTACAAGATCAAGCTTCTGGGCGTGGCCCAGATGACCGGACGCGGTCTGGAACAGCGCATGTCACCTTGCCTTGTTCCCGATACTTCACCCTTGGGGCAGTTGGAGGGCGGCACGAATATGGTCGTTCTCGAAGGTGATGCCGTCAATCAGATCGTGCTGCGGGGCCCCGGTGCTGGCGAAGGACCGACGGCAAGTGCGGTGATGGGCGACGTGATGGATATCGCACGCGGTATGCGGATTTCGACCTTTGGCCAACCGGCCCGGACCTTGCGCAAAGCCCGCGCCGCGCGAGCCGCCGTGCCTGCGCCCTATTATTTGCGGATGCAGCTGATCGACAAACCCGGAGCACTCGCCAAAGTGGCCAATGCCTTGGGCGAGGCCGGTATTTCCATCGACCGGATGCGCCAGTACGGGCATCAGGACACATCAGCCCCGGTGCTGATCGTCACACACAAGACAACACGCACTGCATTGGACGAAGCTCTTGCAGATTTCAAAGCGACCGGCGTGGTGACAGGTGATCCTGTCGCAATCCGGATCGAAGCAGTTTAGCGCAAACAGTCTTGCCGCCACAGCCCTGAGAGGCTTTAGGGTATGTAAGTCATTAAAGGATCAACAATTTTCCCTGCCCATTGCCCACGGCGAAGGAAGTTATGTGATAGACGAACAAGGTTATGAAGAGCTGGCACAAAATGGCCGGATCATAATGACCTATCTGGACAATCCCAACGGTTCGCCGTTTGGTATCACCGGGCTGTGCAATGCCGACGGCCGGGTCACGATCATGATGCCGCACCCGGAGCGGGTGGTCAGAACCGTCAGTCATTCCTGGGCGCCGCC
>CBDTVH010000614.1:0-2009 GCA_965363665.1 uncultured Yoonia sp.
TATTTTGCGTGATAATCATACCAGCCGTCCGTAATGATGTCGGTGACAGTCAAAGGACGATCACCCACAACGGTCGTGGTCAGTTCCCGCCCGGGCGCAAAAGCTTCCACCATGACCTCTTGCGGCATATCTTCGGCCAGATCAGGAGGACCATTCGCATCTTCATGCACGATATAGATACCGACGCTGGATCCCTCATTATAGGGCTTCACCACGTAGGGCGGCGGCATCACATGGGCGGTACGGACAGCATCGGCAGATGCCAATATGCTATCGACGACAGGTAGGCCCACCTTGCGATACACGTCTTTGGTCCGCTGCTTGTCAAGGGTCAAGGCGGACGCAAGGATGCCGGAATGCGTGTAGGGTATTTGCAGCCATTCCAGGACGCCCTGAATGGCACCATCCTCACCCCAGCGGCCATGCAGCGCGTTGAAGACAACATCGGGCGCAATGTCGATCAGGCGTGCAGCAACGTCCGGGCCAGCATCGACCTCGATCACGTCACATTCTGCGTCCCGTAAAGCCGCCGCGCATTCACGGCCCGAACTGAGCGAAACTTCACGTTCCGCCGAGGGGCCGCCCATGAGGACAACAACTTTCGGGTTTGCCCTGCTCGACATACCCTACCGCCTTATTCGCGGGCCTTTTGCGACCCGTCATTCATTACGATCCTTGCCTTGGATCAGTAGCCTTTTGGCCAAGTTCAAGCGGTATCTGCACCTTTGCGATGACCGACCCGCTTGATTTCCCATTGTAGCTCAATCCCTTGCGAATCGTAAACCTTTTTCCGCACCAACTCGCCCAAATCCTCAAGGTCGGCGGCGGTGGCGTCGCCTGCGTTGGTCAGAAAGTTGGAATGCATGGTATTCATGACCGCACCGCCGATGCGCGCGCCGCGCATTCCGGCGTTGTCGATCACCTTCCAGGCCTTCAAATCATGCACATCATCCGCCTGCCCCGTGGATGAAAAACCAGCCGGATTGCGGAAGGTTGAGCCGGCGGTCCGATCTTTGGTGGGCTGCGTCTGGTCGCGTTTGGCCAATTGCTCTGTCATGCGGGCATGCAGGCCAGAGGGGTCATTCATAGGTGGCGCCAATGTAGCCGATACGATCACGGCCCCATCAGGCAGAACGCTTTGGCGATAGGCAAGTTGCAGCGCATCAGCGGTCATTTCGGTCACGCTGCCATCGCGCATGACAACCGTAACCGAACGCAGGACATCTGCCATGTAGGTGCCGTAACACCCGGCGTTCATGCGCACAGCCCCACCGATCGTGCCGGGGATGGTGCGCAGAAACGTCAGATCAAGACCGGCATCCGCCGCCTTACGCGCAACATGCGCGTCCAGTGCGGCTGCGCCGACGATGACGTGATCGGCGCCAATCTCAATCTGGTTGAACCCGCGCCCCATGCGGATCACGACCCCCCTCATGCCGCCATCGCGGACGATCAGATTGCTGCCGACCCCCATGGGAAACACAGGGGTGGCAGGATCGAGCTCCGCAAGAAAGTCGGACAAATCCTGTACATCGGCGGGCTGGAACAGCACATCTGCCGGGCCGCCGACGCGCATCCAAGTCAGTTCAGCGAGAAGACGTTGCGCGGTAAGCGTGCCCCGCACGTCAGGTAGATTGATCATAAACTGCTTTCTTTCCGACTAAACCGCCCAACAAGACCACCGATCAAGCCACCCACACCCGCAGGTGCGTTGATGCCGATCAAAGCGGCCACATAAATCAGTCCATCCCAAGTTCCTAGAGTACCCACGCCAAAAAGCAGCGCAATCGTGATCAGCGCCCAAATACAACCAAACCATTGCAGGCCCGTCTGGTTTTGCCATTTGGCCAACCAAAAGGTTACCAAGCCTGATGCCAAAAAGACCGTCAACGGAATGACTATCGCCAAAAGATCGCCAGGTATCATGATTCTTCTCCATTTATGAACATTGTTCATGTCTGTGCCACAGAAATGAACATCGTTCAAGCGATTTTTTCGTCTGCTGGATA
>CBDTVH010000615.1:0-2008 GCA_965363665.1 uncultured Yoonia sp.
GGCCGGTAACTTTACCGCCGCCGTTGATGGCGATGCCGGTGTCAGCGAAGACCTCAAAGCACGTTACCAAGGCAGCTTTGATCAGGCCGCGATTGACAACATCAAGTGGTATCCACCCGTGCCCGCCGGTTTGGAAGCACTGGAGGGTGCGACCCTGGACCGGATCAACGCGGCGAACTAAGCCCGATTGAAACCAACATAAAGGGCGCCCCACGGTGCCCTTTTTTACCGTGCGAGGCTGTAATTTGTCCGTCCCCCATCCCGATCTTGTGTGCAGCGATCTGACGAAAGACTTCGATGCGTTTCGCGCCGTGGATCACGTCAGCTTTGAGGTTCCGCAGGGATCGTTCTTTTCCATCCTTGGGCCATCAGGCTGCGGCAAGACGACCTTGTTGCGCATGATTGCCGGGTTCCAGTCGCCCACCAGCGGTGATCTGCGCATCAAGGGCCGATCAATGATCGGGGTGCCGCCCAACAAACGGCCCGTCTCAATGGTGTTTCAGCATCTGGCCTTGTTTCCGACGATGAATATCGGCGACAACGTGGGCTTTGGGTTGCGCCAACGCGGTATGGCCAAGTCCGAGATCAAGACGCGTGTCGGGCAGGTTCTTGAACGCGTCGGCCTGCCGGGGGTGGCGGAGCGGCGGATTGACCAGATATCCGGCGGGCAAAAGCAGCGGGTCGCAATCGCGCGCTGCATGGTGCTGGAGCCGGATGTGCTGTTGCTGGACGAACCCCTTGGCGCGCTGGACCTCAAGCTGCGCGAGCATATGAAGGTTGAGCTGAAATCGTTGCAGGCCGCGTTCAACACAACGTTTGTCTATATCACGCATGACCAGTCCGAGGCCTTGGTGATGAGCGACAATATCGCCGTGATGAACAACGGTCAGTTCGAGCAGATCGGCACCCCGCACGATGTTTATCACACGCCAAACACTGCCTTCGTGGCGGGCTTTGTCGGTGACGCGAATAAGATCGACGCGAGGGTCAAAGCGGTGAACGGTGCTGTGCTGACACTGACATCCGATGGCGGGGCAGAAATGAAAATCGACGCACCCGCCAATGGTCTCAGCGTCGGGCAGCCTGCGCAGATATTTCTGCGGCCGGAAGCCATCGAACTTGTGACCGCCAGCGAAGGCGTGAACGTCTCTGGCGGCGTGGTCGAGTCCGTGCTGTTCAATGGCGCGAATTCCAGCATCACCGTCCAAGACCATTCCGGCAACCTGTTGAAAGTCGCTCTGCCCCAAACCGGTGACTTTGCGAACCTGCGCAAAGGCGACAGCGTATTCATCCGATGGAACCCAAAGCAGGCGCGGTGCTATCCCGTGTCGGGGGCGTGAATGATGGCATCTGATACGTCCCGCCTTGGGTTTTACTTGTTGCTTGCCCCGATCCTGTTATGGCTCATCGTTTTGATCATCTTGCCCCATATCGGGTTGTTCATCGTGTCGATCAGCGAAAAGGTCGGGCCACGTGAGTATGAAACCGGCTTTGACAATTACGCCGCCTTCTTCAATGAACCGCTGTACTGGCGAACCTTTGCACGCACCGCGATCATGTCGATCCTTGCGACAGTGTTGACCCTGATCCTGGGTTTTCCGATTGCTTATTACATTGCCAAACTGACGCGTGGCCGGACCAAAACCACGCTGTTCCTGATGTGCATGATCCCGTTTTGGGTGTCTGAACTGGTGCGCACCTTTGGCTGGATGATCTTGCTACGTGAAACCGGGGTGTTTTCGAACGCGCTGCAATATCTTGGGATTGTGGATGGCCCGGTTGAGATGTTGTATAACGATGCGGCGATTATGGTGGGCCTTGTCTATACCTCGATCCTGTTCATGGTCGTGCCGTTGGTCACCACGCTGGACAGCCTTGACGACAGCCTGATCGAAGCAGGCTATGATCTGGGCGGAACCAGCACCTCGATCATGCGCGAGATCGTCATCCCCCACGCCGTGCCGGGTATCGTATCGGGCTGCATCGTCGTTTTCATGCTGTCACTTGG
>CBDTVH010000616.1:0-2007 GCA_965363665.1 uncultured Yoonia sp.
GCCCCAATGCGCCTCACCGACGCGCCAGCCTGTCAGCACGACCTTGTCACCCACCTTGTAGCACGGGTTGTCCGAGGCCT
This sequence comes from uncultured Yoonia sp., assembly GCA_965363665.1. Taxonomy (GTDB): domain Bacteria; phylum Pseudomonadota; class Alphaproteobacteria; order Rhodobacterales; family Rhodobacteraceae; genus Yoonia. The sequence goes on from CBDTVH010000616.1 coordinate 81, forward strand.
CGATTGTGCCTGCCATATCAATGCCCGGCACATGGGGGTAGCTGCGCACCAGACCACCGCCGGGCCCGATGCACAGGCCATCCTTGTAATTGACGGTTGAGTATTCAACAGCGACCGTCACATCCCCGCCATCGGGCAGCTGATCCAGCGACAATTCCTGCACTGACGCACTGGTTTTGCCCTCTTCGTCCTTTTCGACCATCAAAGCTTTGAACATCCGTCTTCCTCTCATTTGTGGGCGAAGCGGCCCCTTGATCTGTATCAGTTCGTGTTCCGGCACGTCACTCCGACGCAAGCGCCGGATCTATAGCCAGAAGTTTTCCTGCACCGTTGCCGTCCTTGGCCCATCCGGGGTCTCGACCTCAAGCGTGGTGCCTTCATCCCAATGCGTCATGCGGACCATGCCAATGGCCACGTTGGTGTCAAAATCCGGCGATCTGGCGGCAGACGTAATCTGCCCGATCCGCTTGCCCTTTGCCGTCATCGGCCAGGCCTGATCACACACGGGAATGTCCCCCTCAATGGCAATCGCGCGGATCTGCTGGGTCGGCCCTTCCTTTGCAACCCGCAACAAGGCATCCCGGCCCACACAACCAATCGCCGTCTGGGTCGAGCAGAACCGCCCCAAGCCACATTCATGCGGCGTATTTTCACGGGTCATGTCATTGCCATAGGACAGCAATCCGCCCTCGATCCGCTCAATCAGATTGGGGCAACCGGCATGGACATCCAGATCCTTGCCCGCCTCCATCAGCGCGTTCCACAAGGGCATGCCGTTCTTTGTGCCATCGACATAAATCTCGAAACCACCCTGCTTGGAATAGCCCGACCGGGCCACAGCCATGCTGACACCCTGGAAATCAAACCACCCAAAGCGGAAGAATTTGATCGCGCGCACCGCATCGCCAAAAACCCGCGCCATCAGGTCGTCGGCCAACGGGCCTTGCACGGCCAGCGGCGAAATATCCGGCTCATCCACCAGCACATCCAGGCGGTAACCATAGACCAGCGCCTTGACCCAGAACAGAAGGTCACTGTCCGCAATCGAAATCCACCACCGATCCTCGGACAGCTTCAGCGCGACCGGATCATTCAGCATCCCACCCGTTTCATCCACGATCGGCACATAGTAACACTGCCCCGGCAGCATCCCGCGCAGATCGCGCGGGGTCAGCATCTGCATCAGGCGGGCCGCATCGGGACCCCGCAATTCGACCTGTCTTTCGCAGGCCACATCCCAGACCTGCACCGCCTGTTTGAGGTGATGATAATCCTCGACCACGCTGCGAAACACGGTCGGCAGCAGCATGTGATTATAGACAGTAAAGCCTTTCACCCCAGCGGCTTCGACACCATCGGTAAAAGGGGTCCGCCTGATACGGCGCGAAGGTGCAATGACGGCCATCACATATCCTCTGGCATGAAGGGAATATCGGTATCGTTGGGCCTGAGGCCCATCGCGGTCAGCATCGCATGCACCTGACCACGGTGATGGGTCTGGTGGTTGAAAAGCTGCATCACGCACAAGGCAATCGGTTTGGTAAAATCGCGGTTCATCGCGCGGGAATGCCAGCTTATGTCACCCACCAGATCAATCGCACTGACGCTGCTTGCCCAAAGCTTGATCCGCGCATCCATCCGAAAACGATCAGCGGCCCAGACCGCAGGCGTCGGGGTGAATTCAACACTGTCCTTGATCGACGGATCGGGGCCTTCGCCACCGTCAAAGCGGCTGATCCAGATTGTATCGCCCCACAGCAGATGGTTCAGCGTGCCCATGATCGACCCAAAGAACGCCCCGCGATCACGGTACAACTCTTCGCGGTCGATCGTCGAGATCATCTCGCGCAGACCGCTGTGCTGCCAGGCATTATAGCGTGCCATCGTTTGACAGTACTGAGGCGTGATCAAGGCTTGGGTCCCTTCC
>CBDTVH010000617.1:0-2006 GCA_965363665.1 uncultured Yoonia sp.
TGGTCCGTCCAAATGGTTCAGCGTCGATATCGGCCGCGAAGGCAAGGCCGAGGCGCGCTGGCTGCTGCCGATGATCTGCAAGGCCGGCGGCATTACCAAGAATGAAATCGGCGCAATCCGCATTCAGCCGAACGAAACGTTCATCGAAATTTCCGCCCCTGCCGTCCCTGGGTTCCTGGAGTCTGTCGGCAGCGACATGAAGCTGGAAAACCAGGGCACGCTGACTGCGCTTGACGGTGCACCGCAGTTGGGTGAACGCGGCCCGCGCAAAACAAAGCGCGACTATGACGACCGGCCCAAGCGGGACTTTGGCGACAAGCCCAAGCGCGACGCCAAGCCCAAACGCCATGCGCCACGCGATCAGGCCGCGCCGCCACCGTCACAGCAGGATCATGTTCCCGCCATCCAGCCCATCCCCGGTGCCGCAGACGACAACAAGGCACGCAAGCCGCGCCACAAACCTGAACGTCGCGATCACGGTGAGGCACTGACCGAAAAGCGCAGCAAGCCCCCCTACAAGGGCAAATCAGATGGTAAGAAGCCACCTCACAAGGGCAAGTCTGGTTACAGTTCTGACACAAAATCGCGTGGAGCCGGTCCTGGCAAACCCTCTGGCAAACCGGCTGGCACGCCACAAGGCAACGCCAAAGACACTTCAAAACGCTTCGTCCCACCGGGCGGAAAAGCCAAGCCGCGCAAAGGCTTAGGCAAAGGTGGCAATGCTGCGCCCCGTCGCGGGAAACCATAAAACCCGCGCCATTGGTCACATTTATGTCACGTCACACCCATGTTTAGAGCACAGCTCTCTGGTCGAGTTGGCCCTATGTCCAGTAATGTAACTTCACGAGCAAGCTAAAGGACCAATAAAATGGCCACAGCGAAACCAGTCCAGCCCCAGCCCGCACAGGCGCCCAAACCGGCACCAGCAACAGCGCAATTGCAGGGCAAACCACAAGCACCCGTCTATACCGATTTTGCGAGTATCTGACTTTTAGCGTGCCTTGATGGCCGGTGAGGCCAAGACCAGAACGATCGCCCTCCCCGATCAGGCTTCTGGAACCTCACTGGCCTCTTTTTTGCAGCCTCGCTAATATGGCGATATGGCTGAGCTGACGTCTATCAAGAATATCGGTCCGGCGTTTGAAGCGTCGTTCAAAGCGGTGGGGATCACCACCGCTGAAGAACTGCGTGCACTTGGCGCAGACGCCGCCTATGCACGGCTGCTTGCGGGCGGCGCGAAACCTCATTTCATCGGCTACTATGTGTTGCATATGGCGCTGCAAGGGCGGCCTTGGAACGATTGTAAAGGGGACGAAAAGAAGGCGCTGCGCAAGCAGTTCGACAAAATCAAAGCCGAAAGTTTCGACGAAACGCGGTCAGAGCTTGAGCGGTTTCTGAACCAAATCGGCGTGATCGAACCCAAGCCATAGCGTTCGTCATGTGACGCCTCTCCAGGTAAAGTAAATACCCTTCACATACAGTTGCGAATCGTATAAGTTAAAGGTATGAACATAGAACAGAACATTGATTTTGAACTCGCACGTCTGCGCAAAGTCGCTTGGCGCATGGACGCGCTGTTCTACATCCCGCGCACCAATATCTCGGTGGGTCTGGACAATATTGTGGGTCTGATCCCCGTTGTGGGCGATGCGCTGACAGCTTTGCCGTCGCTTTGGCTGATCTTTGAGGCCCGAAAGCTCGGCGCATCACCCGGCACGCTGGCCTATATGACACTGAACGCCATTCTCGACTTTTTCGTAGGCACGGTGCCGGTTGTCGGCGATCTTTTTGATATGCTCTACAACGCAAATATCCGCAATTACCGTGCGTTAGAGCGTAATCTTAACAAAAAAGCCGCCCGCGCCAAAACGGTGCGGACGGCTCAGAATTCAGTCGATTGGGAGCAACCCAACCTGTTGGCTTAGCCCACCAGTTCAAGACCGGAGAAGAAGAACGCGATCTCTTCTGCGGCTGTTTCTGGCGCGTCGGACCCGTGGACCGAGTTT
>CBDTVH010000618.1:0-2005 GCA_965363665.1 uncultured Yoonia sp.
TGCGCAAGAATGGTTTCGGCAATCTGTAACGCAAGTGCCGGTTCGTCGGACAACAACGCGCGGGTCGCGACATTGCGCGCCTGATCAATGCTGAGGTCAACTGTTGTTTGTGCCGCAGCGCCGGCCCCCGAAAGGGCCAGCGCGATCGCCAGAATGACGCTTCTCATATGAAATTATGGCGCTGCAAAGCAGCTTGCCGGATCACATTGACCGATGATGAACAGACCATATTCCCTCAGATTTGACGTATCCGCATCCTCCGGGAAAACACCGTCATAGGCACTATCACCCAAAGAAACGATACCACCGACATAGGTCGCGTCATCACCACCAAACGCACCGCTGTAATCGCCTGCGGCAGTCAGGTCTTCAAGCTCGATTGCGCCCGCAAACGTCCCGTCAGCGTTAATGCTGGTATTGATCAGAACGAGATCGTCCAGATCAACGAAGCCACCACCCACATCAGCCTGCCGACCATAGATCGTGCCTTCTGTGGCGTTATCGGTAAAATCCGCGATAAGATACACAGAGCCGGTCACTTCGCCCACGCTAGAGGGCGTGACAGCACCCGGGGCACCGCCCCCCGGGGGCAAGGCAGAGCCTACATTTACAAAACCCGCATAGTCACCCTGAAAGTACGAAAAGCCGCTATCCGGCGCGGAAAAGGCGTTCTGGTTGAGTACCCCACCGCCAAAGAAGCGGTTGAACTGTCCGCCGTCCATCGTCACTACAGCCACCAGTTCGTTTTCGGAAGAGGACGTTCCGGCGATGGCCGAGAATGCCCGGTTCAACGGCGTTTCCTGCTGGTCAAATCGGCTGTACCCGTTCACGTCGCCGACGGAGGTACCGTACTCCTGGATCGCATCTTCACCGTCAAGGGCGACCTGAACTGTCAGAACACCGTCTTCAAAGCGTCCTGTCGTGACATCGCCCAATGAGGCCGTCGCGCCGTCCGTTGGTGTCGGTGTAACGACACCGCCATCATCACCGCCACTACCGCCGGTTATCGGTTCATCATCCACACCCCGGTCGTCGCACGCTGCTAGCAGTGCCGCAACGGTCAATAGTCCCAATATCTTTTTCATTGCCAATATCCTGTTTATCCAGCGCCCACCGCCGGCACCTTTTCCGCCTCCCAGCGCCAAGTCAAGGCGCAACCAGAGATTTAACGCAAGGTGAGCCTTTGAGGTTTTGTCGCCAGCATCCATTTTCTATAGTGCGCCGATATCAACTGCGACTCATCCCCCGCACAGACCGGAGAAGAAGATGCCCATCACCCCAGACCAACAGGCCGAAATCGACGCACTACGCAGCAATGCCAAACCCACGCTGCGGGCGGTGGCCGAAGGGATGGAGGGGCATCTTTACAAAGCCTACGACGTGCTGGACCACGGGTTCATCCGGGTCATCGACTACATGGGCGACGATGCCGCCATCTGTCAGGCCGCGCGCGTGTCCTACGGCAAAGGCACCAAGTCAGTGCAAAACGACGAAGGGCTGATCCGCTACCTGATGCGCCACTGGCACTCGACCCCGTTCGAGATGTGCGAGATCAAGCTGCACGTCAAACTGCCCGTCTTTGTCGCCCGGCAATGGATCCGGCACCGGACAGCGAACGTGAATGAATACTCTGCGCGCTATTCGATCCTTGATCGTGAATTCTATATCCCCGCGCCCGAAGACCTTGCCGCGCAATCGGTGATCAACAATCAGGGCCGGGGCGAGACACTGACAGGCGAGGAAGCGGCGCGCGTGCTGGAATACCTCAAGGGGGACGCGGCACGCTGCTATGACCACTACGCCGAGATGATCAGCGATGACGGCCAACAGGGGCTGGCGCGGGAACTCGCCCGCATGAACCTGCCCGCCAACATCTATACGCAATGGTACTGGAAGGTGGACCTGCACAACCTCTTCCACTTCCTGCGCCTGCGGGCCGACAGCCACGCGCAATACGAAATCCGGGTCTACGCCGAGGAAATCTGCAAAGTCGTCGCCGACTGGG
>CBDTVH010000619.1:0-2002 GCA_965363665.1 uncultured Yoonia sp.
CTGATCCATCCAGAACCCTTCGGGATCGTTCTTCCACGCGCCATAGACGTCTGCGTAACCCATCATATCCTCCCAGAAATCCTGGAAAGAGTGTTAAGCTTGCGGTCGCAGTGCCGCAAGCACCCTCAAGTCGTGCACACCCAAAACAAGTAAAAAAGTTGACTACCCGTAGTGGGCCACGGGTGTTCCGGCCACGGCTGACATGTTCAGCAGACCGCGCGCCGTGATCGACGGTGTCACGATGTGGCAGCGGTTGCCCATACCCATCAGGATCGGGCCGACCTCAAGCCCGCCACCTTTCATCTTGAGGATATTACGCACGCCAGACGCAGCATCGGTATTTGCAAAGACAAGCGTATTCGCGGCACCCGGCAGATGCGCGGCCGGGAACACCCGGTTGCGCAGGTCCACGTCGAGTGCGGCATCGACGTGCATCTCGCCCTCATAGGCAAAGTCGCGCGGTGTGCTGTCCAATATCTGCATCGCGGCCCGCATGCGGCGTCCGCTGTCACTGTCAAGATTGCCAAATTGGCTGTGTGAACACAGCGCGATTTTCGGCTCGACCCCGAAGCGGCGCACGTGGCGCGCAGCACCCACGACAGTCTCTGCGATCTGTTCCGGGGTCGGTTCGGGATGAACCTGCGTGTCGGCAATAAAGAGCGGTCCGTCCTCAAGGATCATCAACGACAGGCCTGCCGTCGGGTGGTGCAGGTCATCACCGAGGATCTGGCACACGTAGTTGAGATGCCAAAGGTACTGCCCAAAGGTGCCGCAGATCATGCTGTCCGCCTCACCACGGTGGACCATGACGGCGGCAATGGCGGTCGTGTTGGTGCGCATGATGGCTTTTGCAAGGTCCGGGGTCACCCCTTTGCGCGCCATCAAATCATGATACGTGCCCCAGTAATCGCGGTAGCGGGGGTCGTTTTCCGGGTTCACGATGCTGAAATCGACACCGGGACGGATTTTCAGGCCCGCGCGTTCACAACGCTGCTCGATGACCTCGGGGCGTCCGATCAGGATCGGGGTGTCTGTGGTTTCTTCCATGATCGCCTGGCTGGCACGCAACACGCGTTCGTCCTCGCCTTCGGCAAAGACGATGGCGCGTTCAGCGGTGCGCGCGGCCTCGAACACCGGGCGCATGATCAGGGCGGATTTGAACACCGAGCCGTCAAGGTTGGCCTTGTAGGCATTCATGTCCGCAACAGGGCGCTTGGCCACGCCAGTTTTGATCGCGGCCCCTGCAACGGCGCTGGCCACGACCCCCATCAGACGTGGATCAAAGGGTTTCGGGATCAGGTAGTCGGCCCCGAAAGTCAGTTGTTCACCTTTGTAAGCGGCGGCAGCCTCGGCGCTGGTGGTGGCGCGCGCCAGGGCCGCGATGCCTTCGACGCAGGCGATCTTCATTTCGTCGTTGATTTCGGTGGCGCCCACGTCGAGGGCCCCGCGAAAGATAAAGGGAAAGCACAGGACGTTGTTGACCTGATTGGGAAAATCACTGCGGCCTGTCGCGATGATTGCATCCGGGTTGGCGGCGCGGGCATCATCGGGGTTGATCTCTGGATTGGGGTTGGCCAATGCGAAAATGATCGGGCGGTCTGCCATTTTGCGGACCATATCGGGTGAGAGCACACCAGGCCCCGACAGGCCCAGAAAAAGGTCCGCGCCTGCGATCACATCGGTCAACGCCATGGGCGACTTGCCTTGCGCGTATTCCGCTTTCTGAGGGGTCATATCCTTTTCGCGGCCCTCGTAGACAAGGCCCTCAATATCGCAAAGATAGACGTTTTCACGTTTGACACCGAGTTTCAGCAGCATGTTGAGGCAGGCAATGCCCGCCGCACCGCCGCCTGTGCTGACGATCTTGATATCCTCAAATGTCTTGCCCGCAATGCGCAGGGCATTCGTCGCGGCCGCACCAACCACAATCGCCGTGCCATGCTGGTCGTCGTGAAAGACGGGTATGTTCATCCGCTCACGGCACAACTGTTCGACGATGAAA
>CBDTVH010000620.1:0-2001 GCA_965363665.1 uncultured Yoonia sp.
ACCACCGGCTTGGTGATACCGTTCAACGTCAGGTCGCCCGTGATCAATGCGGTATCGTCGCCCGTCACTTCGATGGATGTCGACGTAAAGGTCACCATCTCGTCTTCCGTGGCTGCAAAGAAATCACCGCCCATAAAGTGATCGAAACGTGCTTCCCAACCTGTCAGCATTGTGCGGACGGGGAAAGAAACATTGACGGAGGATGCAGCAGGATCTTCCTGATTAAAGGCGATTTCGCCCTCAAAGCCGGAGAACATGCCGTAAGTCGTGGAATAGCCAAGGTGGTCGTATGAGAAAACGATCTGACTGTGGCTGGCGTCCAAGACATAATCAGATGTCGTGGCGAATGCCGGTGTCGTGAGTGTTGCTGCGGCAAGGGCAGCGGTAGCGATGAAAGACTTCATAGGTTAGCTCCGTGTGACTGAATTTACATCATTGTCAATTAGAGCTTCATGCGCCCGTGGCTAGCTTCAAAAACGAACAGGACTTGTTCGCCGATACGCAGGTCACCATTTATCTGGTTTCCGCTGGCATCGCTTACGCCGCTTCCGATCCTGCCATAACATCGCGCCCCAATAGGTCACGCGCCAGGCGGTCGCGCAATGGCAGCAACTGCGCCTGGGTCCCGACAGCGACCGCAATCGTCTGCGATGTGTCAAGATAGCCAAGTAACAGATGCGTCTGACCGGTTGCTTCATCGTCTTCAAGAAAAATGCCCCCGATTTCTTCAAAGGCATAGGTCGCGACGGTGGACGGTTTGCCCGAACGGTTACAGACAACCTCGCGGATTTCCTTCTGGCGCGTGTCGAAATGCACCTCTGCCAACGTACCACGGCTTGCAAACCACAAAAGATAGAACCCCGCGGCCCCCATCAGCGTTGCGGCACCGATGCGCATGACGCCAAGACCGCCATCGAAAAACAGCGCAGGCAGAACCAGCACACCAAGGGTTGCCGTCATCAAACAAACGCCGAAGAAGAAACACAGCGCCTGCCCGAACATCACCGAGAACGGCACCCCGTTCCCCGATCGCACCTTATAGCCCCAAAACACATCCTCGACTGCAAACGGCGAAGTCCGTGCAATGTCGCCAGCAAAATGTGCGGTCGTTGCATTCAGATCAGTCATAAAGCCCACTCCGTCTTTTTTGTTGCCGCTAGAATCGTTGCTAATCGCGGCAATAAAGGGGCAAGCTCAAGGCGGGGTTAAGAAATCTGCGAATGTTGCCGAAACGCAGCTTTCCTTGGGCTTTCAAGGCTTGCATCACCCTGATTGCCCTGTATAAGGCGCCATCCTTGCTGCAACACGTATGAACTGCGCAGCCTCTCGTGGATGGGACGCATGCAAGGAAAACCGCCCATCCTATGAAATGCGCCGATATATGAACTGGAGTACGCATGCCGCTATACGAGCATGTCATGATTGCGCGTCAGGATTTGTCCAACACGCAAGCTGAAAGCCTTATCGAACATTTCGGAACCGTACTTGCCGACAACGGCGGCAAGCTGCTGGAAAACGAATACTGGGGCGTCAAGACGATGGCCTACAAGATCAACAAGAACCGCAAAGGGCACTATGCCTTCATGCGCACAGACGCGCCTGCCCCTGCCGTGCAGGAAATGGAACGCCTGATGCGCCTGCACGAAGACGTCATGCGCGTGCTGACCATCAAGGTCGATGCACATGAAGAAGGCCCTTCGGTGCAAATGCAGAAACGCGAAGAACGTGGCGACCGCCGCGAGCGCCGCTAATCGTTGATCAGATAAGGACACACAATCATGGCCACCAAACCATTTTTCCGCCGTCGTAAGTCCGATCCGTTTGAGGGCGATAACGCCCCCAAGATCGACTACAAAGACACCCGCCTTTTGCAGCGCTACATCTCTGAGCGCGGCAAAATCGTTCCCGCCCGTATTACTGCTGTTGGTGCAAAGAACCAGCGCGCCCTCGCCCGTGCGATCAAGCGTGCCCGTTTCCTTGCCCTGCTGCCATACGCCGTAA
>CBDTVH010000621.1:0-2001 GCA_965363665.1 uncultured Yoonia sp.
CATCGTCGCGCGGATCACGCCCAGTCGCCCAACGCCTGCTGCCAGACGGTCAGCGCCGCAACCGCCGCAGTATCCGCGCGCAAGATGCGCGGACCAAGGCTCACGGCATGCGCAAAGGGCAACCCGCGCAACCGGTCCCGCTCGGCTGGCGAAAATCCACCTTCAGGTCCGATCAGGATAGCCCAGGGGCCTTCGATATCGGGCAACTCTACCGGATCACCGATCAAAACTTCGTCACAAAACATCAACTGCCGGTCCTCAGGCCAACCCGCCAAAACACGGTCCAGTTTCGCCAGATGATCGATCGGCGGCACAAAGGTCCCGCCGCATTGCTCGGCGGCCTCAACGGCATGGGCCTGCAACTTGTCCTGGCGTATGCGGTTGGCACTTTGGGTGTAGTCGGTCTGCACCGGCATGACCCGCGCGGCACCCATTTCCACAGCCTTTTCAACGATAAAGGCGGTGCGTTCCTTGCGAATGGGCGCAAAAAGAAACCACAGATCAGGCGGCTGTTGCATCGCGCGGGTCTGCGCCGTGCATAACAAGATACCACCCTTTTTGCCGGCCTTGACGACCTCGGCATCCCATTCGCCGTCTGCACCATTGATCAGCGACAGCACCGCACCTTCCCCCAGCCGCATCACCCCGAACAGGTAATGCGCCTGTTCGCGCGACAGCGGAACCGATTGCCCTTCCCCCAACGGGTGATCTACATAAAGTCGAACCTTGGATGCCATGAAGCGAACCATATGACCGAAGATACCCAGATGCCAGAGCCGAACGGGACGGTTGCGGACGCCGCGCCCGACAACTGGGTGGACCGGTTTGCGCCGGGGTTCAGTCGGCCATATCTGCGGCTCAGCCGGGCGGATCGGCCGATCGGGACATGGTTGCTTTACGTGCCATGCCTGTGGGGGCTGTCACTCGCCGTCCTTGCAACCAACCGGTATAGCGACCACGACCTGTGGACCATCGCAGGCTGCGGGATCGGCGCATTCCTGATGCGCGGCGCGGGGTGTACATGGAATGACATTACCGACCGCGATATCGACGGATCGGTTGCTCGGACCCGTTCACGCCCGATCCCTTCAGGACAAGTCACCATTCGCGGCGCAGTCATCTGGATGGTCACGCAAGCGATCCTCGCCTTTTTCATCCTGATCAGCTTTTACCCCACCGCCATCTTCCTCGGCATCCTCGCGCTGGTCCCCGTCGCTATCTACCCGTTCGCCAAGCGTTTCACATGGTGGCCGCAGCTCTTTCTGGGGCTCGCATTCAACTGGGGCGCGTTGCTGGCATGGGCGGCACATACCAACAGCATCGGGCCCGTGCCCATCGTGCTGTACTGCGCGGGCATCGCATGGACGCTGTTCTACGACACGATCTACGCCCATCAGGACGCCGAAGACGATGCGCTGATCGGGGTGAAATCCACGGCGCGGCTCTTTGGCGAAAACAGCCGCAAATGGCTGCGGTTCTTTTTGACCGTGACGATCATACTCTTCGGACTGGCCGTTCTGCTGGCCGCGGCGGAACGGTCCGTTCTTTCACTGATGATCGCCATCGGCGGGCCCTGGGCCCTGGGATGGCACCTGACATGGCAATTGACCCGCTTCGACCCGGAAGATAACGATAGCTTGCTGCGGATCTTCCGTTCAAACCGAAACGCCGGGCTGATCCCTCTGCCGTTTTTCGCCTTAGCCTTTTTCGTGTGATTGAACCCCGCAGCACCTGGGCTTATGCAAAAGCCGAAACAAGAACCGGTACCCCATGCGCCTCTCAGCAGTTTTCATACGCCTGATCGTTTTCATCGCAGCCGCTTTCATATCGGTAGCGGCGGCACAGACGACCGTGGCTGTGGTCGAAGAACGGTCGGTATTGGCGGTGCAGGAAACGCTTGTGGAGCAGGGGTATGAGTGGGCAACCGTCCTTGGCGACGGGCTGCAAGTCATCCTCGAAGGCGAAGCGCCAACCGAGGCGGTCCGCTTCCGCGCGATCTCG
>CBDTVH010000622.1:0-2000 GCA_965363665.1 uncultured Yoonia sp.
TTTGGCATCGGCTGGGGCATGGCCGGGTTCTGCCCGGGCGGCGCACTGCCAGCCATCGGGACGGGCCGGTCCGAGGTTCTGATCTTCGTCGCGTCAATGCTTGTGGGCATTTTCGCAGCCAAATTCATGCAGGCCGCACTGGCCAAACGCACCCAGGCTTCTGCCTGATAGAAGGGACAATACGATATGACTTACCCCGTAGATATGACCGTCAAGCCTGACGTATCAGCCCATTTCGATGAGGCCACAAATACGATTTCCTATATCGTGAAAGATCCAACCAGCGATCACTGCGCTATCATCGACAGTGTCATGGACATTGATTACGCCGCAGGGCGGATCACCTATGACCATGCCGATGCGCTGATCGCAGAGGTGCAGAAACGCGGCCTGACGCTCGACTGGATCATCGAAACGCACGTGCATGCCGACCACCTGAGTGCAGCGCCCTACATCCAGCAAAAGCTGGGTGGCAAGATCGGCGTCGGTGAAAAGATCATGGTCGTGCAGGACACCTTCGGCAAAATCTTCAACGAAGGTACCGAGTTCCAGCGCGACGGGTCGCAGTTCGATGCGCTGTTCAAGGATGGCGACACCTATATGGTCGGCAACATGCAGGGCTTTGCGATGTATACGCCCGGCCACACGCCGGCCTGCATGGTGCATGTGTTAGGCAACGCTGCTTTTGCCGGTGATACGCTCTTTATGCCTGACGGTGGCTCGGCCCGCGCCGATTTCCCCGGTGGTGATGCAGGGCAGCTTTTTGACAGCATCCAGAAGGTGCTGAGCCTGCCCGATGAAATCCGTCTGTTCATGTGCCACGACTATGGCCCGAATGGCCGCGCGATCGAGTGGGAAACCACAGTAGCCGAGCAAAAGGCAAACAACATCCACGTCGGCGGCGGCAAGACCCGCGAGGAATTCATCAAATTCCGCACCGAGCGCGATGCGCAGCTGGCAATGCCCAAGCTGATCATCCCGTCGCTGCAAGTGAATATGCGCGCTGGTGCAATCCCAACAGACGAAGATGGCAACCCAATGCTCAAAGTCCCCGTCAACGCCTTGTAATACGAAGGAAAGACAATGGATATCAAAACACTCACAGCTGGCGTGTCTGTCAGCCCGCAGATCCTGCCAGCAGACATGCAAGCGATCAAGGATGCCGGGTTTCGCGCGATCATCTGCAATCGCCCGGATGGTGAAGGTGCAGATCAGCCGACCTTTGAGGAGGTTGCAAAGGCCGCAAAGGCTGTGGGCCTGGAGGCATCATATCAGCCTATCGTGGCGGGCAAGGTCAGCGACGAAGATGCAGCAGCCTTTGACACTGCACTGACAGAACTGCCTGGTCCTGTGCTGGCCTACTGCCGCACCGGAACACGGTCGGCGACGCTGTGGTCACTGGCGCAAGCCGATCGGCGTAGCTTGGCCGATATTCTGGCCGCGACCAAGGCCGCCGGATACGACATGGGTGGCGTTGTGCGCCGGATCGTCAATGGTGGCAAAACCCCCACCGACACTGGCGACGCCAGCTATGAGGTTGTGATTGTCGGTGCAGGCGCAGGCGGTATCGCTGTTGCCGCCAGCCTGAAGGCCCGCAAACCCGGGCTTGAGATCGCGATCATTGATCCTGCCGATGTCCATTACTATCAGCCCGGCTGGACCATGGTCGGCGGTGGCATTTTTGAACCCGAGGAAACCTCGCGCACCATGGGGTCGTTGATCCCGCGTGGGGTGCACTGGATCAAATCGGCTGTGGCGGCCTTTGAGCCGGACAATAACGCCGTGATCCTTGATGGGTGTCGCGTGGTGAAATACAAGCGCCTTGTGGTGTCGCCCGGCCTGAAACTGGACTGGCACAAGGTGGATGGTCTGGTCGAGACGCTGGGCCAGAACGGCGTGACCTCGAACTATCGCTATGACCTGGCGCCTTATACCTGGGAACTGGTCAGCGGCATGAAACAAGGGCGCGCGATCTTTACCCAGCCGCCGATGCCGATCAA
>CBDTVH010000623.1:0-1998 GCA_965363665.1 uncultured Yoonia sp.
CAAAAGCAAGCGCTTGAAGAAGAAATTGCACAGCAGACAGAAGAGCTGGACGATACCAACACCAGGCTGGAAGAGGCACGCGTTGCTGAAGCAGAGTTGCGCGACACGATGGCAACCCTGTCGGCTGACAGCGCGCGATTGGCCGAGGAATCTGCATCGCTGGAAGCTTCTGTTCAGGAACTGGACCAGAAGCAAACTGATTTTCAGGCCAACGTGAGTGATCTGCAAACGTCGCTGGAACGAATGCAGCAGCAGCGCGATACGATAACGACAGAGCTATCGGAGTTGGAGGCACGCCGCACAGCGTTAACGGAAGATGTGAACGCCGCCAGCAAACAGCGCGATGATCTGCAACAGATCCTTACAAGCCTCACTGTCAGCATCGAGGAGCAGTCCAATGCACTGTTGCGTATCCAGCAACGCATTGGCGACGCACAGGACGATCAAGGTGCGACATCCAACGCGGCGTCGTTGGAGCCTTTCATGGTGCGCCGGTCGCAATCTGAAAATGCGGGTGCCGAAGAGACGGATGAAACTGCTGCGATGACTGAGGCTGAAAGCACGAACAATGAGGAAACAGATTAACAAGTAACGGCTTTGACGCTCTGTTCAATGGCATCAAAAGAGCATGTACAGATTGTAGGTTTATCGGTGATTGGGTAACGCAAAGGCGGCAGTTCTGAACTGCCGCCTTTGTGCTTTTTATGCCCTCTGCGGCGATGCAATGACCTATCACTGATCAATGGCGCGGATGATGCCTTGGGCTGTTGGCAAAATAACCTGAACGGAAAAAAGGCCGTAGATTTCTCTGCGGCCTTTTTCCTTTGTCGTGTTCGGCTTTGCTTAGAATACGTAGCTTACCCGCAGGGTCGCGGTTGTCGCGTCGATATCAAGGCCATCGGTATCATCGAAGTCCTCGAACTGGTGGCCCAGTACTTCAAAGCCCAAGCGCATAGAGCTGTTCATTGAGTATGAAACACCCAGTCCTGCAAATGCACCATCGCCTTCACCGTCGACGTCTCCGGATGTCATCGCCCTTGCACCACCGGCAGTGATATATGGCATCCACACGCCAGCGTCGTAACCAGCGATCAGCTTGGCGCGCGCAACGCTATCAAGATCGACGCCATCTTCCGGTCCGTCACTTGAAATGTTGGTACCGTCATAGTCGATCTCTGCCCCGAGCACGATGCTTCCCAGATCATAAAGGTAACCGGCGTGCACACCAAAGATGGCACCGTTGGTGTCATCGTCCAAAGCGTCGTTGTCCAGTTCGCCATACCCAAGTTGGGCACCGGCATAGAAACCTGTCCAATCGTAGGACGCGGGTGCTGGTGCAGCCACGACGACCGGCTGGGCTACGGCAACCGGTTCAGCAAGGCCACCGGCAAATCCTGTGTTTGCAAGCAATGCCATCGGCAGTACGAGCGCTGCGGTGCGGACAAAATGTGTTGTCTGGGTCATGTCGTTCTCCAATAATAATTAGTCGCGAAATTATCTTCGCGTCCCTTCACAAGTGCCCATCGGATCAAAGCTCATTCATGCGTCGTGACGCACCGAAAGAGAAATGATCCCTATGGACCCCTGACAGGACAACGGGATACGCCAGCATGCGTTCCATGAAATTTCGATTCTCTTCGCTTTCGAAAGGGCTTGTGGCAAACGTGTCATCGCCGCTTTTCAGTCGGCGACCGTCACGACGATTTTGCCAACAGCGTGACCATCTTTCAGTGCGTCATAAGCGGCGGCCGTTTCATCCATTGGATAGGTGCTGTCGATCACGGTCCGGACGACGCCATCTGTAATCAGCTTGGCAAGGTCTGTCAGCATCGCACCGTCTGGCTGCATGAAAAACCATTCAAACCGGACATCGTGTTTCTGAGCCATATTTTCCGTGTCCTGCCCTTTGATGGAGACAAGCGTTCCACCTTTCTTGAGCACCGCAAACGAACGGTTCAGCGTCTCGCCGCCGATCATATCAATGACCAGATCATAGTC
>CBDTVH010000624.1:0-1996 GCA_965363665.1 uncultured Yoonia sp.
GGGCGGCATTCATGGGATACCCTGCCGCCAATGCCATGATATGCGTACCGTGCGACCGCCGCAGCGATGTCGGCGAAAACGTTCCGTCAGCATAGTTGATCAGCCCCGCTTGCCGGTAGAACCGATCCTCATCAAGCAGGTTCGATGTGGTGTTCGCCACCAACAGAGCGTCGATCTGCGCCTTTTCAAGTTCCGTTCCGACCGAGGCCTGCCCCGGTGACGTCCCCGGCATCGTCGGCAGGACCGTTGCATATTGGACACGTGTGGACGTGAGGCCATCGCGAAACACATCATTGCCAAATGCAATCCCGTCATCAATCACGGCGGTGATCACCGATCCATCGGGCACGTCAATCGTGGGCAATGCGGCACTCTTTGCCCTGGCATCAAGATTGATGAAATCGGGGTCAATGATTGTTCCGAGGATGACCGAAGCGACGTTGAAGTCTTCCGGAGACGTGTTCAGCGCGCTCAACAGTCGGGTTGTGGCAAAAACCACGACGATCTTGTCGTCAAAGACGATCTTTCGCTCTTTCCGGCTGTAATCACTCGGAATGTGCAGTTGCCCGCTCAGGTCCTTATCAAGCCGTTTCTCAAAAGCAGCGATGCTTGTGTCGCGCAGATCAAGCAAGGCCGACCACCAGATCTCTTGCCCCTCGCGCGTGCCGGCGAACCTCCCTTGTTGACCAAGCCGAAACCCCAAGGCGCTGTTGGCGACACCTTCTTCTGCGACCTCTTCCCAGGTCAGGGCGGAAAGTTGTCTTGCGGGTTCCTTTTTCCGGGTTATGCGCATGGCAGATCCTGCCACTCGGCGACGGCCTTGCCCCACAACCATTCCAACGGCCGGGATTGCACTTCGTTCTTGGAAGGTTTGCGCGAAGTGGTAGCCCATGGATTGCCGCTTGGTCCTGATTTCTTGGGTTGAAGGTCGTCTTCCGCGCCATAAAGCTGATGCCAGTCGAAATCATCGGCGGCATCAAAAAGTGTCCCGTCAAACGACGCGCTGGTGCTGTGTTGTGCGGCCGGATCGCAGTGCTCGTGAATGAATTCGGCCAAAGTCAGACCAAGCAGCGATCCTGCGACGCTATCCATCGGGAAATGCACGCCCGCAATTGTTCGGTTGATGGCAATCCGGGATGCAAGACGCATCATCATTTCACCCCAGACCCCATCCTGCTGATATTGCGGCGTGCCTGACGCACGCAGCAATTTCCAAAGCAGTCTGGCGGCAATAAAGCTTTCGGTCGCATGGCCGCTGGGCAATGACCCATGCGTCGGTGTCAGGATCATCGGTTGCACCTGGGGCGAAAATTCGATCGGACGCTTTGCCGCGATCGTGTATTTCATCCGCATGTGGTTGTAGTTGGCAAAACGCAACGCCGCATTGAGCAGTTCGATGGTATACGGGGTCCTTGCCGGATCCACGAACGCGATAGAGGCCAGAAACGGCACAGGTGTCGCCAATTGCGCAATGATTTCCGCCGCGCGATCCTGACGCAGATCGGCATAGCCCGACAGATAGGCCATCTGGTCTTTGAACTGTTCTATCGTGGGCGCTGTCATTTCGACAAGTGGTCTGGCCTGAACCTTTGGCGGCTGGCCGGGCTTTGAATCGATGCGCCAAAGAGAGGCGGTCGCCGTTTCATCGCAACTGGCCGAATAGGTCACGCGCGTCCCCAGCTCGAACATAAAGATGCTGGCCCGCACTTCCGGCGATAGGCGCTTGAGGTTGGCTGGGTCTTCACAACAGCCCTGGACAATGTTCGGGTCCAGATCGAGCGGCGCACCGACGATGCCGTCCCGCGTGGTTAACAGCGATTCGGCAATCAGTGGGTTCTCTGTGCCTGCAAACCCGCCGAAACCACCGAACCCGCCAAAGTCCTGAGATTGAGCGCCGGCATGGCCGAAGCGATCGTAGGCGCTGCGCCTGTTTTCGTCCGAGAGTACTTCGTAGGCTTCATTCACCTCCTTGAACCGCTCGGCAGAATCATCGGCA
>CBDTVH010000625.1:0-1996 GCA_965363665.1 uncultured Yoonia sp.
CACGGACGGCGCGCTTTGCCCGGCAGCGGCGAAAAGCACCGGCTCGATCAAGGTGAGCGATCTGACCTTGCCGGGGTCCTCCAGCGCCAACCGCAACGCCACCGTTGCGCCGAAGCTGTGGCCGATCACATGGTCACCGGCGCCGATCATGTCGCGGGCGATCTCGGTGACCTGATCGTGGATCGCGCACCGACCGTCCCACGCAGCGCTGCGACCGTGCCCCGGCATATCCGGCGCAATCATCGTCAAGCGATCCGACAACCGCTCGGCCAGGGGACCCCAGGCTTTGGAATGGGCCAGCGCACAATGCAGGAGCAGCGCTGTGTCCGGCCCGGTGCCGAAGTCGCGCCAGTAGACGGGAAAACCCGCGCGCTGGCCTTCGGGCATCAAAGAAGGCGGCGAGTTTTCGATCCCGCTGATGGAATAATCACGAAAAGGCCCACCCCGAAAAGGTGGGCCTTTTGCTTGTGTCAGACCGCTTGCCAATCACGGCTGATCTGCGCAAGATATGAACAAGCGTTCAATTCCTTGACGGGAGGCAAGAATGGACTTTGCTCTGACAGAAGAACAATCCGCCATTTTCGATATGGCCCGCGATTTTGGGCAAGAGCACATCGCGCCACATGCCCGCACGTGGGAAGCCGAAGGCACGATCCCCAAAGATCTTTGGCCAAAGCTGTCCGAACTGGGGTTCGGCGGGCTTTATGTCTCGGAAGACCGCGGCGGATCAGGCCTGTCGCGGCTGGATGCAACGCTGGTTTTCGAGGCTCTGTCGCATTCCTGCGCATCAGTTGCCGCCTTCCTGTCGATCCACAATATGTGTGCCCGCATGATCGAGGCTTATGGAACCGATGCACTCAAAGACCGCATCCTGCCCAAGGCCCTGACGATGGAAACGATCCTGTCCTATTGCCTGACGGAACCGGGCTCCGGGTCCGACGCAGCCGCGCTCAAAACCAAAGCAGAGCGGGACAACGCAGGCTACCAACTGACAGGCACCAAGGCCTTCATTTCCGGCGGGGGCTATTCTGATGCCTACATCGTCATGGCGCGCACCAGCGACGACGGCGCCAAGGGGATCAGCGCGATAGTTGTCGAAGACGGCGCGCCCGGTCTGTCCTTTGGCGGGCTGGAGGACAAGATGGGCTGGCGGTCGCAACCCACGCGGCAGGTGCAGATGGACAACTGCCCTGCCCCTGCGGAAAACCTGCTGGGCGAAGAAGGCATGGGGTTCAAATACGCGATGGCCGGGCTTGATGGGGGGCGGCTGAACATCGCGGCCTGCTCGATTGGCGCTGCACAATCCGCCCTTGATCAAACCGTCGCTTACATGGCCGAACGCAAGGCATTCGGCAAATCCATCGACCAGTTTCAGGGCCTGCAATTCCGCCTGGCCGATATGGAAATCGCCCTGCAATCGGCGCGCACTTTCCTGCGGCAGGCCGCCTGGAAACTGGACACAAGCGCACCGGACGCCACGAAATTCTGCGCCATGGCCAAAAAGCTGTGCACCGAAACAGGCAGCGAAGTCGCGGACCAATGCCTGCAACTGCACGGCGGCTATGGCTATCTTGCCGATTACGGCATCGAAAAGATCGTGCGGGACCTGCGGGTGCATCAGATCCTTGAGGGCACAAACGAAATCATGCGGCTGATCACGGCACGCCATATGATCCAATGACCGATATCATCATCCGAACATCCGGGCACGCCGGGCTGATAACGCTGAACCGGCCCAAGGCGCTGAATGCGTTGACGTGGGATATGTGTCTGGCGATTGAGGATGCCTTGGATACATGGCGCACAGACCCGGCAGTCGCCGTCATCCTGATCGACGGCGCAGGCGAACGGGCCTTCTGTTCCGGCGGGGATATCGCGGAAATGTACGCCTCGGGGCAGCGCGGCGATGCGGATTACGGGCGGCGGTTCTGGCGCGACGAATACCGGTTGAACGCCAAGATCGCCAATTATGCAAAACCCATCGTCACCTTCCTGC
>CBDTVH010000626.1:0-1985 GCA_965363665.1 uncultured Yoonia sp.
GGATAGATCGTGCTGCAGTGGGCCTGCCGTCCGAGGCGCGTTACGTCGCCGACTATGCCGCGCGCCGCGGATTGGGAAAGATCGACCATTGGCCATTCTATTTGGTGTTCGCTTTCTTCAGACTGGCGGCCATTCTGGCGGGCGTCGCGGCGCGTGCGGCGGCGGGCAATGCCTCAAACCCCGCATTGGCGCGCAAATACGGGGCTGCGGTCCCGGCGCTGGCCGCGATGGCGACGATTGTGATACACGAAGGGGCCGAGCTTTAACCCAGCATCACCCCGGTAATGACGGCCATCAGACCAATCATCGAGACGAAAAGCGCGCCCAGATTGATCGGCAAGATCTTCGAAATGCGCGCGCGCAATTCCTCATCGGGCAGGTTCGACCGCTTGGCTCTGGCGACGGCCACGATGCTATAGATAATCCCACACAGGCCCGCGACAGACAGTGCCGCACCGATCCAGACGATAATTTCCATGACCACTCCGCAGTTTTGCCGGACCTAACGCGCGCAGGGACGCTTCGCAAGGGTTGCAGGCCTACGGGGCAGGGGCTAGTGAGTGGCAACTTTTCAGGAGAGCTTTGATGAACGATTCCGTGACCGAGACTGCAAGCACCGTTGCCGGACAAGAACTGCGTCAGTTCGTTGAACGCTATGAGCGGCTTGAGGCCGAAAAGAAAGACATCGCCGACGCCCAAAAAGAGGTGATGGCGGAAGCAAAGGGGCGCGGCTACGACACCAAAGTGCTGCGCAAGATCGTCGCGATCCGCAAACGCGATGCCAATGATCTGGCCGAGGAAGAAGCGGTACTGGATATGTATAAAGCGGCACTTGGCATGTAATTTTCAATCGAAGGGGAGGATCAGATCCACCCCTTCCATATCTGCAATCAATTCAAGATCAGCCTCATAGGCCTCGGTCATGGTTTGCACCAACGCTGCGTCCAGTTCAGGCAGATCAATCGTATCTTCGACCACATTCGGCAAAGCATAAGCCTCAAGGACATTTGCGATCAGTGCTTGCCGGGCGTCGATGTCTTTGGCGGGCAGATCAGCGATTTGCATTCTTGCGATGTCCAGGCCTTGAGGGCTGACGATGGTGGCCAACACGTCGAACTGCCCCGCGATATCGGCATCATCTGCGATACCTGAAAACACTCGAACCAATTCTTCCCAGATCAGGGGGGTATCTTCGTTGCACCAGACATAAAGAGGCGTTGTGGGGGCTGCCAGCTTGATCCTGGCGATCACATCCGACCACCTGACCTCAAGTGGGGACAGGACGCCAAGATATTGTGCAAGACTGTTCACCTGTGCCAGTTTGGCGCTTTCCTGCAAAAAGCCTGCCGGATGCCGCAGACCCATGAAAAGCGATATATCATCGTCTGGAAAAAGATCATGCAGGCCGCGCACTTTTTTCTCTGTCTGATGATAGAAAATGCTGTGATCGAAAATGCGTTTGGGAATGGTGATGAAATTGTCGTTGCTCAGCACCAGGCGGTTGATGTTGTCATCCTCGATAATCGCATCCAGCAGGACATCACGCGCATCATCGGCAGGCGCACCATCGGACAGGCTGTCGATCGCTTCGCGGATGAGCTTGCGATATTTGCCGGGGCCGGGCACCGCGATCCCCTGCTGGAGCAGGGTGTCTGCATTTTTCAACGTCGATTTGAGCAACCGGTCTTCATCCGTGCAATTCGCGCCAATGTGAAATGCGATCTGCATGAATGTTCCTTCGGACCCTGTTGTCTGACCCCATCATAGGCTGATTTGCCGGACGCGAAAGCAGGGTAAGACAGCAGAGGCAAGGCAGGTGCGAATGAGCAGGCATTTTTTCAGCAATGAAGGCGAAAACACCATTGCACATCCGCATTTGCCCCTGCTATACGCCGCCCATTGAGTTCAACCGATCCACCCTATGCGGTGCACCAGTGCCCCTATAGCTCAGCTGGTAGAGCAACTGATTTGTAATCAGTAGGTCC
>CBDTVH010000627.1:0-1985 GCA_965363665.1 uncultured Yoonia sp.
CTTTCTGAGCATCGGTGCGTTGTCCTTCCTCATGGAATCTCTGGCTTATATAGCAGCCGAACACCATCGGTGAACAGTATCTCCTGCGCGCTGTTGTCAGACGCGATCTGGAAGGTCACCTTGCCAGCTGTCAGCTGGCCGAAGGGCGCATGTATTTCCAACAACCCTTCGGATGTCACAAGCCCGGTCTTTAGCTCTGCGGTCAATCCGTTTGTTTCCATTTGGTACCCATCGGATGTTTCCAATCGGGCCAACCCAAGAAAACGGGCGATGCGTGTGCGGCCATCAAGCTCGCCTTGGGTTGCGGTCACCACGACATAGCTGCCACCAGGGTTGTCCATGCGCATCCGCATATCATCAATACTGACCGTATCCGGATCGGTAAGGTCCGGTCTTGCGGTTTTGGCCGAAATGACAATCACCGCGCCGTCATCGGTGACACCTGAGAATTCGGGCGCCGAGACGCGCTGTTCGCGCGCGATCGCTTCAACCTCTTCCAGTGCAATGTCGGAGGGGCCTGTCGTCGAGCGGGCAAAAAGAAAGAGCGTCGACAACAGCGCCAATGCGCCAAGGGGCAGAAGAATCTTGGCCCATCCCACAAGTTGTGAATAAAGGTTGTCGCCCACGGCTAGACGATCCCAGCACGCAGGCAGTCGTGGATGTGCAGAATGCCCGCAACCTGTCCTGCACCTGCGGGATCAACGGCAAAGAGACATGTGATCTTTTTTGCATTCATTTGCGCGACCGCTTCTTCGGCCAATGCGTTGGGTGCGACGGTTGCGGGTCCGCTGGTCATGACCTCGCTTGCTGTGTGGTCCAAGAGTCCGGACATATGGCGCCGCAAGTCCCCGTCTGTCACGATCCCGATCAGGCGTTCATCGTGATCCGTTACGCCAACAACGCCAAACCCCTTTTGGCTGATCACCAAGAGCGTTTCACTCATTGGGGTATCTGCCGCAACAAGAGGAATCGCGCTTTCCACGTGCATCAGATCGGACACCTTCGACAATTTTGCTCCCAGTTTGCCTCCGGGATGAAACTCGCGGAAATTCTCTGGCGTGAAATCCCGATGCTCCATCAAGGCAACGGCAAGCGCATCGCCCAGTGCCAAGGTCATCGTCGTTGATGTCGTCGGGACCACGCCGGTTCCGCATGCCTCGCCCAGATTGGGCAGAACGATTGCCACATCGGCACGCTGCAAAAGGGTGCTTTGCGGTCTGCTGGCGACACCGATCATCGGAATTCCAAAGCGACGGGTATAGGCGACAAGATCGGCCAGTTCAGGTGTTTCACCGGAATTGGACAGCACCAGCACCACGTCACCGCGCGTCATCATGCCCAAGTCGCCGTGGCTGGCTTCGGCCGGATGGACGAAATGCGCAGGTGTGCCGGTGCTGGCAAAGGTCGCGGCGATTTTGCGCGCGATATGTCCTGATTTGCCCATCCCCGAGACGATCACGCGTCCCTTGGCGTTCAAGAGCAGCTCAACCGCTTCTGAGAAACTGTCACCAAGTCCGGCAGATAGGGCTGTCAGCGCCGCCGCCTCTTGGTTGATGACCCGCTGGGCGGCGGCCAGAAATTTCTTGTGATCTGCCATTAGTGCGAAAAGATATCTATTTCGGGCCAGCCAGCCAGATCAAGCTTGGCGCGCGTCGGCAGAAAATCAAAGCAGGCTTGCGCGATTTCCGTCCGGCCTTCACGGGCGAGGAGTGTGTCGAACTTTTCCTTCAGCTGGTGCAGATAAAGAACATCTGACGCCGCATAATCAAGCTGTGCATCTGTCAGATTGGGCGCACCCCAGTCGCTTTGTTGCTGGTGCTTTGAAATGTCGATGCCGACCATATCTTGCAACAGGATCTTGAGCCCATGCCGATCCGTGTAGGTCCGCACCAGTTTAGAGGCGATCTTGGTACAATAGACCGGCGCGGTCAGTGCGCCAAAGGCGTTCAAGAGTGCGGCAATATCAAAGCGGCCAAAGTGAAAGA
>CBDTVH010000628.1:0-1981 GCA_965363665.1 uncultured Yoonia sp.
GTCGCCTTTTGCAATTCAGCGCGTGGCAGAAAAGGCGCCATCTTCAAATTCGAGGCCACCGTCGACAGTAATATCTGCGTCACCAGCCACATCGGAGACATCACCGCCGTTGCTGAGGAAATTGCCCTGCAAGGCAATAGTTGTGTCAAGTAGAGTGCCCCCGTCATCAAGTGTTCCGGTCAGGTCCATTGTGAAATTGTTTCCGTCAGGATCGGTCTCGGCATCGCGGGTGAAGGTAGAGTTTCCAAACAACGTCCCCGTCAGCGCATCATTGTTGCTGCGGATGAAATTCCCTGCGCGGCCGTCGATCCGGTCAGTGTCAAAGTCGGCTTCAATCTGCAATTGCCCAATCACTCTTTCGCCGCTCACCCTTTCATCTGCGATAATGGCGCCGTTATAGATCGCCGAACCGCCATCCACTGAGTTGAAATCATCGCTTTCCGAAATGTCGAGTGGGTTGACCAATAAACCGTTCGGTTCGACATTCGCGTTCACGTCCGCCTGAAATGCCGCGCTGATCTCCGCGAACGTCGTATAGGTCGTGTCAAATGCGAACGGTTCGGTTGGGCCGTCGCACGCGGCCACGCCAAAAGCGCAAATGCATAGGGCGGACGTCTTGATCGCGGTGTGCATGAGGATGATCCTTTATTCTTTTGAAGCTTGTAAGGTTCTAAGTGGTTTTGCCTGTTGTGCGCGAACCATAGGGTGCCGTCTTCTTTGTGGTCAACGACGAAGGACCGCATTTGTGGTGATTGTGGCATTGAAACTACCGCCAAATTCCGACAGGTTGCAGCGCAAATAAACAGACATGAGGGCGCGCCATGAGCGGAACTGAGAAAACGGCATATGAACGCGTGATGCTCAAGATCTCGGGCGAGGCGCTGATGGGTGATACCTCGTTTGGCCTGCATCCGCCCACGGTGCAGCGTATCGCGCGCGAAGTGAAGTCCGTGCATGATCTGGGTGTCGAGATTTGCATGGTCATCGGTGGCGGCAATATTTTCCGTGGCTTGCAAGGGTCAGCGCAGGGTATGGAACGCACCACTGCGGACTATATGGGCATGCTTGCGACCGTGATGAATGCGCTGGCGATGCAGTCTGCGTTGGAAGAATTGGGCATCCATACCCGCGTAATATCGGCGATCACGATGAACGAAGTGGCCGAGCCCTATATCCGCCGTCGCGCCGTGCGCCACCTTGAGAAAAAACGGGTGTGCATTTTCGCCGCCGGTACCGGTAATCCCTACTTTACGACTGATACCGCCGCGACCCTGCGCGCAAGCGAGATGAATTGCGAGGCGATCTTCAAAGGCACCAAGGTCGATGGCGTCTATGACAAGGACCCTGCGAAACATGCCGATGCCGTGCGCTATGACAATGTGACCTATGACGAGGTGCTGCAAAAGCACCTTGGCGTGATGGATGCGAGCGCCATCGCCCTGGCGCGGGACAACGACCTGCCGATCATCGTGTTTTCACTGGACGAACCGGGCGGTTTCAAAGGTATTCTGGCCGGTGAGGGAACCTATACCATTGTGAAGGATTGATGGGCGCGCTGCCGCTCAACCGTCCTGATGAATTAATTAACCCAAGTCGTATAACTTCTTACATTCTGCACAAATAGGTCAGATTTGCCTGACTATACATTGTTAACCCTATGGCCTAAAACGTGGAAAAGCCGTGGATAGACCCGGGCGAAGAAGAGCAAAGAGAAAATGTCTGACGATTTTGAACTTGATACCGATGAACTGACCCGCCGCATGGAGGGCGCGATTGCGAACCTGCGTGTTGAACTGGCCTCTCTGCGTACCGGCCGTGCCTCCGGCTCGATGTTGGAACCGGTGATGGTGGATGCCTACGGCTCTATGACGCCGATCAATCAGGTGGGTACAGTGAACGTACCAGAACCGCGGATGGTGACGATCAATGTCTGGGACAAGGGTCTTGTTGGCAAGGTCGAAAAAGCTATTCGGGAAAGCGG
>CBDTVH010000629.1:0-1980 GCA_965363665.1 uncultured Yoonia sp.
ACGGTGTGCTGTGCCATCGCGCCAGTCGGCCAAAGGAAAAGCTGCTGTGACTGCAACGAAATCAATATTCGGGTCGGCCCAAAGCGGATCGAGGTGGAAGATTTTATCCTGTGTCCCCGCAGGCGTCATCCCATGATACTCAGTCCAGTCCGCCGCATAGCTGATCTTGCATCCGGGACCCAATATCAGCCGCACATCCGCCGCCAATGCCCGCAATGCCACGACCATCGGAAACCCGTTTGCCCCACGGGCCTTGGTAAGGCCCGCCATCTCAGTCCCGATGCAAAAGGCAGAAACGCCACCTGCCGCCGCACATAAATGCGCATAATGCAGCACAAAGCGGCGATAGCTGCGCTCGTCAGGGCCGGTGTAGGCAACCGTGGTGCCGGTAATGCTGAAATCAGTCAGGGCCGCCTGCCCCATGAACGCGGCAACCTCGGTATCCGCCGCCGCGGTTCCATCAGGCGAGCCTTCTACACCTGGCGCACGCGAGGTCGTCATGTCACCCACCCAAGGCAAATCTACCTGCCCGGTTTCACCGGTCCACGGATCAGGTAAGGTATTGTCCACCAACTGTTCCATCATCAAGACCGGGCTGACCACGACATCCAGCCCACGCGCTTTGAGATCAACAATCGCTTCGACCACAGCCGCATCCGCAGGCGTGCCGCCGGCAATCGGGGTGCCATTCACCTCGGCCACGACATCAGCCGCGCTCCGCGTGATGCCGGACACAGCCCACCGCATTTTACCCGCGTCGGTCTGTCCTTGGACAACCTTTGGCGCGATCTGGCACTCCGCACAGCGCAGATCATCGGCAAACCACATCAGGGGCAGCATGACAGAACCGCAGGCAGGCAATTCCGCCTCCAGCGCGTTCATTGAAACGGTGAAATCACTGCCACCAAGGGGCGTGTTCGTGTTCACCGCCGTCTGTGCGCCAAACCCGGTGGATGCATAGAGCTGCGAGGTTGCCAGGGCGTATTCCCCGCCCCCCGGCATCAAGGCAACGCCCTGTATCTTGCCTGCAATGTTAGTCTCATTCTGCGCGGGGCGCATCACCTCGAATGTCAGTTGCGGGATACGATTGCCAAACTGGCCCAGCGCCAGATCCTCCAGAACCACATAGGCCGTGCCGCGATAGGCGGGCGTATTGTCAGCGCCTTCAACCGCTGCGATCTTGGGATCGGGCTGTTGATCGTCGGAGCCGACATAAAGCCGCATGTTCAGCGTATCAGGCGAAATTTCGGTCCCATCGGCCCAGATGCGACCCAGTCTGCTGATCCGCCCCTCACATAACGCCACCGCAAGGCTGACCGTATAGGAGTATGTAGTGGTTTGCGGCGTTGGTGCACTTCCCTTGCCACCGCCCGAGGTAGATGAGGACTCCAGAAACTGCGATGCCCAGATCACCTGCCCTGCGACACGCATACGCCCGTAAACCTGCTGAATGTCGGCGCCTTCGGCTGCACCCGTCACACGAAAGCGGTCAATCCGTCCTGTTTCGACCGACCCACTGCCGGCACCCAGAAGTTGTTGATCAATGCGGCGACCGATCGCAGCACCCGCCGCCCGGCCAATCGTGGCCATCGACAGGCCCAGAACGGACCCGCCAATAGAGCCGCCCAGCGCCATTCCGGCGGCGGAAAGTGCAATCGTTGCCATCAGTCTTACCTTTCGATGAATTCAAACCGCGCCGCGATACGTTTGCGCCACGGGGTGGACAGTGGGCTTTCGACCACGCCATGCCCTTGGTAGGCATGGATAAATTGCGGCGCCTCGCCCGCTTCCGAGATCACACCAAGATGCTTTGCAACCGCACCCTGCCGCATCCGGAACAGGACGACCTGTCCGGCCGTCAAAGGGGTGTCATTGGCATCACGCAGATGCCGCCCAGCCGCTGCCAGCAGCCGCTCTGCGCCCTGCGGCTCTGACCAATCCTGCGTATAGGCCGGGATCACCTCAGGCTCACCGCCATAA
>CBDTVH010000630.1:0-1975 GCA_965363665.1 uncultured Yoonia sp.
GCGCGCGCATCGCTTTCGCGCGACTGTGTCTCGGCACGGGCGTTTTCGGCCTCGGTCAGGGCTTTGTCAGCGGCCTCGGCTGCGGCGACAGCCGTTTTTTCCGCATCACCTGCGGCGGCAAAGTCAGTTTCGGCTTTCGTCAATGCAGCCTGCGCTTCGGCCATCGCAGACTTGGCCTTTGCCGCCTCTTGCTCGCTCTTGGCAAGCGTCGTGCGGTGATCATCCAGCAATCGTTGCGCTGATTGGTGCCGTGCCGCCAAGCGTGCCACGTCCTCTGTAAGCTGCGAAAGATCCGCCTCACGCTGTTGCAAAACGCCCGCTGCTTCGCGGGCCGCGACTTGGGCCTCTTCCAGACGCGCATCGTGGCCTTCGCCTGCTTTAGCAATCTCGCGCGCTTCCCATTCCAGCCGCGCGATCGTTTCACCGGCGTCTTTGTTCAGCCCACTTTCGCGGTCCATGTCGTGGGTCAATTGTTCGATCCGCGACCGCAGCGTCTCGATCATCTCAAGCGCGCGCTGTTCCTGATCCTTCAACGTATCGCGCTGGACCTGCAAACGCTGCAATACGGCTGCCGCAATCGCCTCTTCCTCGCGCAAGGGCGGTAAGGCTTCTTCCGCAACCGTACGGCCCTTGGTCGCCTCTCGCGCTGCTTTTTCTGCCTGCGCTGCCGTTGTCGTCCGCTCGCGCAACTGATCGGAAGCCGCCAGAAGGGCCTGATCCGCCTCTTTCCAGCGGCGGAACAACAACATCCCCTCCGCGCGCCGTAACTTATCCCCAATCTCGCGGTATCGCGCCGCCTGCTTGGCCTGACGCGCCAACTGGCCCAATTGTGCGGCCAACTGTTCAATCACATCATCAACGCGTGTCAGGTTCGTCTCGGCACCTTTCAACTTCAACTCCGCCTCATGGCGACGCTGATAAAGACCCGAGATACCCGCTGCTTCTTCCAGAATACGCCGCCGGGCCTTGGGCTTGGCATTGATCAGTTCCGAAATCTGGCCCTGACGCACCAACGCCGGTGAGTGCGCCCCGGTGGAGGCATCGGCAAACAGCATCTGCACATCGCGTGCACGCACATCTTTCGCACCCACCTTATAGGCGGAACCGGCATCTCGCGTAATCCGGCGGATGATTTCAAGGTTGTCATCGTCGTTGAAGGCCGCAGGTGCGAGCCGCTCACCATTGTCGATCACCAGCGATACTTCCGCGAAATTCCGGGCCGGCCTTGTCGCAGCACCGGCAAAGATCACGTCCTCCATGCCACCGCCACGCATTGCTGTCGGGCGGTTTTCACCCATGACCCAGCGCAACGCCTCAAGCAAATTGGACTTGCCACAGCCGTTGGGCCCCACGACACCGGTCAGACCATCGGCGATGATCAGATCGGTGGGGTCCACAAAGCTTTTAAAGCCATTCAGTCGCAGTTTGCTAAAACGCAAGATTCTTTGCCCGTGTGATTCCTCAAGTCGCGAAAGCATCACCCCCTGTCGGCGGCCGAGTCAACGCCTCTGGCCCTGCATGTGCCATGTTCCGCCATCTTATCCACAAGATATTGCGGTTTTTGGCCAGTTTCTCAGTTCTCAGCCAATCAAACGGGGCGCTCATGACTGTGCAAGCGTCGATTCCCAAGTAGACCCGCTTACGCATTCGCACGCACAAATGGTCGCGACACCAACACGGCCCTTGAAACTTCTCATTGGGAACGCGAAAACCATCCCGCACACGCTTTTTGATTGGACACCCCTATGCCCGCCAAGATCCCCGCAACTGTTGTCACCGGTTTTCTGGGTGCCGGCAAGACCACGCTCATCCGGCACATGTTGCAGAACGCCCAAGGCAAGCGGATCGCGCTGATCATCAATGAATTCGGCGATCTTGGTGTCGATGGCGACATCCTCAAGGGCTGTGGTGATGAGGTCTGCTCCGAAGACGATATCGTCGAGCTGTCCAATGGCTGCATCTGCTGCACCGTCGC
>CBDTVH010000631.1:0-1971 GCA_965363665.1 uncultured Yoonia sp.
TTCCTCCTCGCTCAAGATCGAGGTGTTTGATGAGGGTTTGACCTCAGTCATTTCAGGCCGCGTGACGAACCTTGGGACGACCGGTGAATTGAAGCTGGGCGACACGACCACACAGGTCGACACCCGTGATCATGCGCACGCGCTGGAAAGCATGCTTGTCGCTTTGGCAGAGGCTGGTTTCCCGCTGTCGTCATTTGCCGCCGCAGCGCACCGCATTGTGCATGGCGGGTCCGTGCTGACCCAACCGGCACGGTTGCGGCCACCGGTGATCGCCACCATCGAAAGCGTCATTCCGCTGGCCCCGCTGCACAACCCCAACAACCTTGCAGGCGTCTATGCCCTGCAGAAAATGGCTCCCGACCTGCCGCAATATTGCAGTTTCGGGACCGCGTTTCACGCAACCAACCCAGAGGTGGCAACCCGCTATGCCATCCCACAGGTTCATCATGACGCAGGCATCCGGCGATATGGGTTTCACGGGCTGTCATATGCCAATATGGTCGCCGACTTTGGTGATGCACTGCCCATGCATCTGCTGGCCTTCCACCTTGGCAACGGCGCCAGTCTCTGCGCTATTCAAAACGGCAAATCCGTTGCGACCTCAATGGGCTATTCGCCGCTGTCCGGTCTGACGATGGGGACGCGTTCCGGCGATATCGACGGGGCGGCAGTCTTGCGCATGTCGAAATCCCTGGGCGAGGATGAAACGGACCGCATGCTCAACAAGAACTCCGGCCTGCAAGCTTTGGCGGGTGACAACAACATGAAGACGTTGCTGGAACGTGAAGACGACGCTGCCAAATTTGCAGTCGAGCATTTTTGCTATTGGGCGGCGCGCCATGCTGGCTCTGCCGTGGTCGCAATGGGCGGTCTTGATGCCGTCGCGTTCACCGGCGGCATTGGCGAAAACGCAGCCCCGATCCGGGACCGGATCATGGAAAAGCTGGCCAGCTTCGGGGACGTACCCGTGCATGTCATCGTCGCCGACGAAGAAAAGCAGATTGCACGCGATGCATTCGCCTTGATCGCGGAAGGGCGCTGAATGCTTGAAAGCCTGCTCACCGCTGTTGATCTCACCGCAGGGGAATTCCTGATACTGACGGTCATTGTCGTTGTTGCGGGCATTGTGCGCGGGTTTTCGGGTTTCGCCTTGTCGGCCGTCGTGATGGCCAGCGCTGTTATCATCCTGCCACCCGTTCAACTGATCCCGATTTGCTGGTGGTTGGAAATGACCGCCTCCGTTCTCATGGCCAGAGGCGGCTGGCAACAGGCCGACCGTGGCATCGTGCTGGGCCTGGTCATCGGATCAACGTTGGGCGTGCCGTTTGGTTTGCTTTTGACCACATCGGTCCCTGTGGAAACCAGCAAAGTGATCGTCCTGGTGCTGATCATCGGCTTGGCCGTCACCCAGCTCGCCAAAATCCGTTTGCCATTTCTGGCGACGAAACCCGGCCTTTACGGATCCGGATTTGCCGCAGGCGTCGCGACAGGGTTGGCCAGCGTCGGGGGCATGGTCATTGCGGTCTATGTGCTGTCACAACAGGCACCCGCCGCCAAAATGCGCGCCGCATTGGTCCTGTTCCTCTTTATCAGCTCGCTTACCACCGTCATCACGCTGTTGTGGTTCGGCGTCATGAACAGCACCGCCACCGCGCGCGGCCTCAGCCTTGCCATACCCACTACAATTGGTGTGATGGTCGGCCAATGGCTATTCATACCCCGCTTCGCCGCCTATTATCGCCCACTCTGCCTGTCATTGCTTTGCGCGCTGGCAGGCACCGCACTCGTCCGTACCCAATTCGCTTGAAAGGTCCCTTAGATGTCACTTGATCAGCCCCAACTGGATACATCACCCAAAGTCTCGGACGAGGTGCGCAAGACGACCTGTTACATGTGTGCCTGCCGGTGTGGCATCAACGTGCATATGAAGGACGGCAAGGTCGCCTATATCGAGGGCAACAAGGACCATCC
>CBDTVH010000632.1:0-1970 GCA_965363665.1 uncultured Yoonia sp.
AGCAATCCCGCTATCCCCCAATCCGCCCGTCGCATTTGGAGGATACGATGAAAAACACCACCTATCTGCCAGTTGTCGCGGGACTTGCCCTTTGTGCCACAGGCGCAATGGCCGAGGCCCCGGTGCTGCAAGTCATGACCTACGACAGCTTCGTCAGCGAATGGGGCCCCGGTCCTGCGATTGAAGCGGCGTTCGAGGCCGAATGTGCCTGTGATCTGCAATTTGTAGGCGCTGGCGATGGCGCGGCACTGCTGGCCCGCCTGCAGTTGGAAGGGCCACGGACGGATGCGGATATCGTGCTGGGTCTGGATACGAACCTGATTGCTGCGGCCCGTGAAACAGGGCTGTTTGCGCCGCATGGTGTGGAGGCTGATCTGGATTTGCCGATCGCCTGGACGGATGAGGAGTTCCTGCCCTTTGACTGGGGTTATTTCGCCTTCGTCGGCAATGTCGGTGCTGATGCGCCAGCATCACTGCGGGCCCTGGCCGATAGCGACACCAAGATCGTGATCCAAGACCCTCGTTCCTCTACCCCCGGTCTAGGCTTGCTGATGTGGGTCAAGGCGGCATATGGCGACGCTGCCGCGGATGTTTGGGCCGATCTGGCCGACAATATCGTCACGGTCACACCCGGCTGGTCCGAAGCCTATGGCATGTTTCTGGAAGGCGAAGCAGACGCGGTTTTGTCCTACACCACATCCCCCGCATACCACCTGATCGCAGAAGAGGACGACAGCAAGGTCGCTTGGGGCTTTGACGAAGGCCACTATATGCAAGTCGAAGTTGCCGGCAAAGTTGCAGGGACAGACCAGCCGGAGCTGGCCGATCAGTTTCTTGCCTTCATGGTATCTGATGGGTTCCAGAGCGTTATTCCAACGACAAACTGGATGTATCCGGCCGTGATCCCCGAAGGTGGTCTACCAGAAGGGTTCGAGACACTTGTGACCCCCGCAATGGCGCTTTTGCTGTCCCCCGAAGACGCAGCCGCCGTGCGTGATGCAGCCTTGGACGAATGGCGCAACGCCCTGTCCCAATAACAGCACGCTGGCCCGGCGTCGCTGCGGCGACGCTGGTGATCGCGTTGACCCTTGGCACGCTGGGCGCAGTTGCCTGGCGTGCCGAATGGGGCGACGGATTGGCGTCTGCGGATTGGGCTGCAATCCGGTTCACGATCGTGCAGGCGTTGCTATCTGCATTGTTAAGTGTCTTGTTGGCCATCCCGGTGGCGCGGGCGCTTGCGCGGCGCAGGTTTCGGGGGCGGCAGTTGTTGATCACCCTCTTGGGTGCCCCCTTCCTGTTGCCTGTTATCGTCGCTGTTCTTGGCCTTCTGGCGATCTTTGGCCGGGGCGGGGTCTTGAACGACGGGTTGGTCTGGCTTGGGTTCGCGCCGATTTCTATCTTTGGCCTGCATGGTGTCGTGCTGGCCCATGTCTTTTTCAACATGCCGCTTGCAGTGCGTTTCATCCTGCAAGGGTGGCTGTCGATCCCGGCTGAGCGCTTCCGCGTGGCTGCATCGCTGAATGCGCCGGTGGGGCGCTTGCTAGAGTGGCCGATGCTGCGTGCCGTGGTGCCCAGCACGTTCCTGGTTATCTTTCTGATTTGCCTGACAAGCTTTGCCGTTGCTTTGACCATGGGGGGTGGGCCGCGCGCGACAACGGTTGAACTTGCCATTTATCAGGCGCTTCGGTTCGACTTTGATCTGGGGCGGGCGGCATTGCTTGCGTGTATTCAGTTTGCACTGTGCATTATGGCGGCGATATTGGCGCGGCGGTTTACCGGGACTGACCCGATGGGCGCCGGTCTGGACCGCGTCGTTCAGCGTTGGGACGTCGCGCGGCCAGCGGTTGATTATGGTGTGATCATACTGGCGGCACTGTTCCTGCTTCTACCGCTTTCCATGGTTGTGCTACGCGGTGTGCCGGATTTTTTGCACATGCCCGGCACTGTTTGGGCCGCTGCACTGCGGTCGA
>CBDTVH010000633.1:0-1968 GCA_965363665.1 uncultured Yoonia sp.
GGTTTGCCTGTTCTCTGATTGAGGAGGCAGACGATAAAGAGAAGCCGTTTCAGCGAAGAACAGATCAGTAGGATATTGAAGAAGCATCAGGCGGGGCTTGGGGCTGTACCGCGAGAACGGTGTCGGCGATACGACATTCTACAGGTGGCGGTTGAAGCATATCGGCATCGCGGCAGGTTTACGCGATGCCTGTCCACGTGCTGGATCGGGTGACACGTCAGACGAAGAAATGTGGGTGGTCCAGGCGAACCTGTTCGATCGTCTTGCCCAATCGCGCCAGGTGCGCGCGCATCGCTGTTACGGCCGCATCCGGGGCGCGACTGACAATTCCGTCGTAAATGTTCCGGTGATCCTCGACCAGACGCTCCACGGCATCCCCGTCCATCATCGACAGAACACACAATCTGTCGACCTGTGCCTTTTTCTCGATAATCTCGTCAAACGCAAATTCGACACCGCCTGCGATGCAGATGAGACGATGAAAATCGTAATCGAGCTTGTGAAAGGTATCGACATCCGACGCCGCAGAGGCCGCGCGTTGTTCTGACAGGTTCTGGGCAAAGTTATCCTGATATGTCCCGTCCCACCGTGAGGCTGCGAGGGAGACGACTTCTACTTCTATGGCAGCGCGAATAAAGCGTGCGCTTGTGATCGCAGCCTCGGAAAACCTTTGGACTTCGGTGGCCTTCTGCGGGCGGATCCACAGGAAACCAAGGTTACCCAGCCGACTGAAGGCGTCCCGCACAGGCTGGCGCGAAACCCCGAATTGCGCAGCCACGTCCGCCTCGGAGATTTTGGTTCCGGGCAGCATGCGCAGTGA
This sequence comes from uncultured Yoonia sp., assembly GCA_965363665.1. Lineage (GTDB taxonomy): Bacteria > Pseudomonadota > Alphaproteobacteria > Rhodobacterales > Rhodobacteraceae > Yoonia. The sequence goes on from CBDTVH010000633.1 coordinate 821, forward strand.
AATGATTTCCTGGTATAGGCCGTCAAAAACGACATCCGCACTGGTGCGGCGTTCGATTGTGGCAGTTTGACTGTTCATTTCAGTTCCTTAGCAGCGACGCGGCCGCAACTCCAGATAAGATATGCAACCGTCGCCATAAGCAGAGCTTGGCCGGGTCACGTTCTGGCCAAGCAAACAGCGTGGTCAGAGGTCATTTGGACCAAGTGCAACTTGATCATTGATCTATTTGATATACTAGAATACTAGTTTGGAAAAGGTCTGTTCGCGATTTATCGAATCTCAAAGAACAAGCCGCGTCGACTGGGGGGGAACAAACACGTCATGTCCGGTGTGCAACTACAAGGTCTCGTCAAGGCGTACGGCGCCCTGGAGGTCGTTCACGGCATAGACCTTGATGTCAAAGCGCAGGAATTTGTGGTGTTCGTCGGGCCGTCGGGGTGTGGCAAATCCACGACCCTACGTATGATCGCCGGGCTGGAAGAGATTTCTGATGGCGTTCTGACCATCGACGGGCGCGAGGTAAACGATGTCGCCCCGAAGGACCGCGATGTCGCGATGGTTTTTCAGAACTATGCGCTCTATCCACACCTCAACGTCGCTGACAACATCGCCTTCGGGCTGCGCATCCGCAAAGAACGCAAGGAGGCGATCAAGGATCAGGTCGCTGAAGTCGCAGGTATTCTGGGGCTTTCCGAATATCTGGACCGCAGGCCTGCCGACCTTTCGGGCGGCCAACGCCAGCGCGTGGCCATGGGGCGGGCCATCGTGCGCAGGCCAAAGGTGTTTCTGTTTGATGAGCCGCTGTCGAACCTTGATGCCAAGCTGCGCACCCAGATGCGGGCAGAGATCAAGCGCCTGCACAACCGTCTGGGCGTCACCAGCATCTACGTGACCCACGATCAGGTCGAAGCCATGACGCTGGCTGACCGTATCGTCGTGATGCAGGACGGCCGGATTGAGCAGATCGGCACGCCGATGGATCTATTCCTCAATCCGGTGAATACCTTCGTGGCCAGTTTCATCGGATCACCGCCGATGAACCAAGTTCGCGCGATCGTGCGGGGCGGGGATGCCGGGCCCACCGCAGCCTTTTCAGGGCAGGCCTTGAAGCTGCCCAAACTGGATGCACTGCAAAATGCCGAAGGACG
>CBDTVH010000634.1:0-1965 GCA_965363665.1 uncultured Yoonia sp.
GTGACCGCCAGCAAGAAGACACCCGTTAGGCTTCGACGTAGAAACCGCATCATAAAATCCCTTCGCCCATCCTTGAAACTTAGGCGAACAGCCCGCGCTTTCCAGTTCAACGCACGCAGGCGTTATTTCCGGCGCAAATGTTCGTCCAACCGCGGCATGATTTCCACAAAATTACACGGACGATGACGGTAATCGAGCTGTTTGAGCAGAATTTCGTCCCAGGCATCCTTGCAAGCCCCCGGCGATCCGGGCAGCGCAAACAGGTATGTGCCTTGGGCGACACCGGCCGTTGCGCGGCTTTGCACGGCACTGGTCCCGATCTTTTGCATACTGACGATGGTGAAGATCGTACCAAACGCGTCGATCTCTTTCTCATACACATCGCGGTGCGCCTCAACGGTCACGTCACGGCCCGTCAAACCGGTGCCTCCAGTCGAAATAACCACATCAATCGCATCATCTGCACACCAGATGCGCAGTTGATCAGCAATCTGATCACGCTCATCCACGATAATCTTGCGGTCCGCCAACGTGTGGCCTGCGGCGGCAATCCGGTCCACCAGAGTCTGCCCCGACTTGTCATCGGCCATCTGGCGCGTATCGCTGACGGTCAGCACAGCAATGCGGACCGGCATGAAGTCCTTGGTTTCATCAATGCGGCTCATGGCAACCTCACAAACAGGGATGGGCAACGGGCAGACGGGGCACCGACAGCATGCCGTTTACCTCATCAGCGCCTTGCGGGGAAAAGATACGGTCCGCCAGCGTTGTGACCAGATCAAGGTTCGAACAAAACGGGCGCGCGCCTTCGATCTGCGAGGCAACAAGCGCGTCATAGCGTTCCTCGACCAGCGCCAATGGGGCCGGGGGAAAAGTGTTCTGGGCATAAAACGTCAGCGCCCGGGCCTGATAATCGGCCTGTATGGCAACCTGCGCAGCAGGCAATTCCGCCTCACAGGCCTGCATCGCGCTCTCAATCGTGGCCAGGATGCTGACAAAACACCCCATCGCCCCCTGACTGCTTTCGTCGAGCCCCGCATAGCTGCGCGGTAGTTCAGGGTCACGGATCAGGGTCACATCGCCGATGCGCAAAAGCGACCGGGTTTCGGTGGCCTGCTCAACATCTGCGGCGTTTTGCGCAAACAGCGCTTCATAATCAATCAGATCCAAAGGATCAGCCGTCAAAGGCCCCGCGCAGACTGTCGCAATCATCGCAAACCGTTTCATCAAGACCCTTTCTCAGCCACGCAACCGCGCTTTCAATTCCAACAAATCCGCCCAGGCCTCGCGCTTGGCAATCGGGTTTCGCAAAAGGTAGGCGGGATGGAACATCGGCAGGCACGGCTTGCCCAGAACCTCAACCCAATCACCGCGCATCCGCGTAATCCCGGTCCGGCCCAAAAGCGCCTGACACGGCGTGTTGCCCATCAAAACAATGACCTCAGGATCAGCCAAGGCGATATGCCGTTCCAGAAACGGCAGCATCATCGCGATCTCAGCCTTATCCGGCGTGCGGTTCGACGGCGGCCGCCACGGCAAGACGTTGGTGATATAGACGCTGTGCGCTGCATCATCGGCCGCACGGCCCATCTGGATCGCCTCAAGCATCCGGTCCAGCAATTGCCCCGCGCGGCCCACGAACGGCCGCCCTGCGCGGTCCTCTTCCCGCCCAGGCGCTTCACCGATGATCACCACGCGCGCCGCTGGGTTGCCATCAGAAAACACAAAACTGCGCGCACCCTTTTTCAATTCACAATGCTCAAACGCCTGCATCGCTGCGGCAAGCGCCTCAAGGTCGCTTGCAGTCTCAGCGGCCGTCCGTGCCATCGCGACAACATCGACCGTAGGCGGATCGACCTGAACAGGCGCTGGGGCAGGCTTCTCAGGCGTTACCGCCTTAGGCGCAGGCTTCGCTGCCTCCAGCGCATAGCGATCGACGGGCGCGTCCAGAATGGCATCTGTCGC
>CBDTVH010000635.1:0-1959 GCA_965363665.1 uncultured Yoonia sp.
TGCCGATGCGCTGCACAACTTCTCTGATGCGATTTCGCTGATCATTGCCTTCGCCGCCCGCAAGATCGCGCGACGGCCAAGGGATGCGGACATGACCTTCGGTTATGGCCGGGGTGAGGTCGTCGCCGCGCTCATCAACTATACGACGCTGATCGTGATCGGCCTCTATCTGCTTTACGAGGCGGCGATGCGCTTTGTCGATCCGCAGCCCGTCGACGGATGGCTGATCGTGATTATCGCGGGTATCGCGCTGATCGTGGATGCGGCAACGGCGCTATTGACCTACACGATGTCGAAATCCAGCGTGAACATCCGCGCGGCCTTTCTGCACAACGTGGCCGATGCGCTCGGTTCAATCGCTGTGATCGTCGCTGGAACGCTGATCCTGCTCTACGATTGGCGGCTGATCGACCCCATCGTGACGGTCATGATCGCAGGCTACATCCTGTGGCAATCCTTCCAAGAGATCGGCCCGGTCATCCGCATCCTTATGCTCGGCTCTCCGCCCGATATCGCAACGCGCGGCGTTCTCGACGCCGTGCGCGACGTGCCCGGCGTTACCGGCATCCACCACGCGCATTTCTGGCAAATGGACGAGCATCGCGCAGCACTTGACGCGCATGTTGTGATCGAGGAAGGCCGATGGCACGACGCAGACGCGATCAAGGAAGGGATCAAAACCGTCCTCTCAGACAGGTTCGACATCGAGCACACGACGCTGGAGCTGGAATGCGCACGACACGCCTGCAACGACGCCTCCGACTTCGGCGGGCGCGGGCATGATACGCCGGCGACGTGAGCGACCACGTGTTATCGGTGCCTGCTGTCACGCCAGTCGGGCTAGTTCGGCTGGGCAGGGGCTCTCTCAGCCGCTGACCTCTTCTTCGATAGCCAACACGTCGCTTTCTCTTCGATGACATGATCAATAGCCTGAGTCAGGGGGCTTGGTTTTTGCATGCCCATGCAATTTGGTCCATGTGCCGCATGTCAGTGCCGCAACAGCCCCCTAAGACAAGGATCTGTGGACACCTGCGACGCAAATCTGCGAGCGGTTCAATCCAACCACCGCGCGATATCATCCTGACAAGCTCATTGAACGTCGAAAGAGGGCAAGGCTTGCCACGAAAAACGCCAGACCCAATCCTGCCATCAGCGATAATTCGGCCCAGACCGCGCTGGCACCGGCGCCGCGAAACACGACCGCCTTGGCGAATGCCAGAAAATGCCGCGAAGGCAACAGCGTGGTCAGGCGCTGCACAATATCGGGCTGGCTTTCGACTGCCCCCATGCCGCCTGACAGCATGATGATGGGGATGATCACCATAATGACCAACAACGCAAACTGGGCCATGCTGCGCGCCATCGTGCCCAGAAACATGCCGATTGCCGCCGCCGCCGCCAGATAGACCGCCGTTCCGAACAGCAAAAGCGGCACTGATCCTGCCACCGGCACCTGCAACAACGCTTGCACAACGAAAGTAAGCGACAGCGTGAAAGCGGCCAGAACGACGACGACATTGGCCAGCACCTTTGAAAGCGCGATTTCGAACGGCGTCAGCGGCATCACCATCAGGTGTTCGATGGTGCCTTGTTCGCGTTCGCGCAGCATCGCCGCACCGGTCAGCGCGATGGTCAACAACGAAAGCTGGTTGAGCAGCGACGACATCGCCTTGAACCAGACCGGATTGCCGTTGGGGTTGAAGGCGCGGCGCAGTTCCAGCCGCAAGGCGGGGTCGGGCGCATCCGGGCTGCCGGTGAGATACGCGCGGGTTTCAGAGGTCAGGATATTGGCGATATAGTCGGTGCCGAGTTGCGCCTGGCGGACCGCCGTGGCATCGACGTCAAGTTGTGCGGCAGGCGCAAGACCCGCGATCACGTCGGCCTCGAAACCGGAAGGAAAGCTAAGCACGAACATGATCCGCCCGGCATCCATTTCCGCGGCCACCCGGTCCGGCGCAA
>CBDTVH010000636.1:0-1957 GCA_965363665.1 uncultured Yoonia sp.
CTCGACGACGTAATCGCGCAGGGAAATACGGTCGCAGGGCGTCTGGCTGCTGGCCTCTGCCCGCTCACTGGGGTGGGCGAAGGCAAGGCGGATATCATCGGTCATTGGGGCGTCCATCGCAGTATTTATTCCCCCGTGGGATACAAGGGGGGCAGCGATGCGGCAAGCGCCAGTGGCGACGCCCGCCTGCATTCATGCGACGTTAGTTAGATGCCGTGCGCACCGGCTGACGGTAAAAATAGTGATACCCGATCTCGGCCGTGCGCGGATAGCGCTGTGCCCAGGATGGGTTGACCGCCTTGGTGTGATAGTGCGTGGCACCACCGGTCAGGGCACGCGGTGCGCCGTCAATCAGGATACGGGCAACCTTGCCCACACGCTCCCACGAGCGTGGCTCTGCGATGGTTTCGGGCTTGCCGTCACAGGTGTAGGTGAACTGACACGCATAGCGGCGGCCCGTTCCCTGGTTGATCACCTTGCACAACGTATCGGGATAGGCATCGCTATCCACACGGTTCATGATGACCTCACCAACAGCGAACATGCCGCGGACTGTTTCGCCGCGCGCCTCGAAATAAAGCGCCTCGGCCAGGCATTGCCAGTTGTCCCCGCCATCAGCGGCAGGCTGTGCCGCCAGGAACGAACGGTCGTAGACAATGCGGCTGCGTGTTGCCAGGCCACGTTCTTGTGCAGGTGGCAGGCTGGTCAAGGCATTCATGCGGCTTTCGGGAACCACCGATAACGCCTGACGCTCTTGCCCCAGAATTGCGGCCAGACGGCTGGCCAAAAGTTCGTCCGCTGCGGCAGGAGTTGCCGCAACAAAAATAAATGCCGCAGAAATCGCGGCGAAAATCGCCTTCAAAACAGTCATTTTTCCCACCCAGGAAACGACGCGGCTTAGCTCCGCGCTAGCGCCGGTCTCTTTAGGGGAAAGTTGCCCAAAGGTCTACCCCCCGCCCCGGACTGTCCCTGAAGCGGCAACATAGCGGCCATTCGTAAGCGGACTATTTCTCAAAATGCAGAATTGCGCGGCATGAATGCCACCATATTTGGTAATGCGCTAGGGCGACACACGTTCGGCAAGCGCCAGCTGAGCGGCGGTGAGTCGCGCAACGGGCACCCTGAACGGCGAGCAGGAGATATAGTCAAAGCCCTGCGCACGGCAAAAAGCGATCGCAGAACGATCACCGCCATGTTCGCCACACAGCGACAAGACCACATCGGGGCGCCCGGCCCGTCCGCGCGCGGCACCCAATGAAATCAACTCGCCCACGCCTTCAATATCAAGTGTGTGAAACGGGTCTTCGGCATAGACACCTTGCTGAACGTAGGCAGACATAAAGCGGCCCGCATCATCGCGCGACAAGCCATAGGTCATCTGGGTCAGATCATTGGTGCCGAAAGACAGAAACTCTGCGTGTTCTGCGATATCCTGCGCACGCAAGGCGGCGCGCGGTGTTTCGACCATGACGCCAAGGCGATAATCAAACGCATATTTGCTTTTTGCCCGCACCGCGTTGGCCAAGCCAGCAATCCGCACCTTGAGCAATTCGACCTCGCGCATTGCACTGACAAGGGGAATCATGATCTCGACAGTGATCGAAATACCCTTCTTGTTGACAGCGACCATGGCTTCAAAGATCGCACGCGCCTGCATGTCGTAGATTTCAGGGATCGCGATGCCCAACCGGACGCCCCGCATGCCAAGCATCGGATTATATTCTGCCAGCGCATCGACGCGCTCGATCACTTCGGGCAACGGTAAGGCGACCTGTTCGGCCAGATCCCGCATCCCGGCCTTGTCGGATGGTAGAAACTCGTGCAGTGGCGGGTCGAGCAGACGGACGGTGACGGGAAGGCCGTCCATCGCATCGAGGATGTCCTCGAAGTCGGCCTGCTGTGCCTCGCGCAGCTTCTCGAGTGCTCGCAGCAGGAGATGGCGCACGGCCCCTTCTGA
>CBDTVH010000637.1:0-1950 GCA_965363665.1 uncultured Yoonia sp.
CGGGCAGACCATCTTTTTCGGTGGTGACCCTTTGGAATTTGTCGGCTCGATCGTCTCTGGTGTGTCCAGCCTGACCCGCACTCTGCCCGACGGGCGGGTGCAGATGGGGGGGCTTTTGTTGCCCGGCGACTTCATGGGGCGGCCAAACCGCGATACGATCGAGTGCGATGTGATTGCGGAAACGGATGTCATGCTATGCTGCTTCCGGCGTAAACCGTTCGAAAAACTGATCGAAGAAACGCCCCATGTCGGCCAGCGTCTGCTGGAAATGACACTGGACGAGCTGGACGCCGCACGCGAATGGATGCTTGTTCTGGGGCGCAAGACGGCGCGTGAAAAGATTGCCTCATTGCTGCATATGATTGCCACGCGCATGGCGTCGCTGAAGCCCGGAGAAACGGCGGCGGCGAACTTCACCTTGCCGATCACGCGCGAAACAATGGCGAACTATCTGGGTCTGACGATTGAAACGGTCAGCCGCCAGATGTCAGCGTTGAAGAAAGACGGGCTGATTGCATTTGATGATCGGCGCGATATCCGGGTGCCGGATCTGGAGGATCTGCGCGCAGAGACAGGCGAAGAGGGCTTTTAGCCGAAGGTCTGGATCGCGCCCAGAGCCAAGGATGCTGCACGTCATCTGAAGGTCCGCTGTTATTCACAGCGCGCAAAAGAGCAGCGGTAGCAGTCCGCATTCAATCAGCGTAAGATCACCACGTTCTCAAGTTCACCCACAGCCACAGAACAAGCCCCCAGACGATCCCGACCGCAACCAGGCCAATCCCGACCCAAACAACATAATCCCGATCATTATCGAGGCCCCAGTCGAACATGGCACCGCCGGACACGATAAGGACAAAGGGCATGAATATGCCGATGATGATACGTATCACTTGTTTCACTAATCAGCTCTCTCAACGTCGTTGCTTGAAACATAGGAAGTGGCTGGATTGTTTGCAAATTCATTGCTTCGGTCACTGTAATTTGGCCTTATGCGCCAGCGTCGTTAACTGCCAAGCCGTGAGCCTCAACAGCCCAATACGCCGCAAGAGTCCGCGACATCGCATTTCATCAGAGGTATGATAGGCGGCTATTGATTTAGGCTCGCCAAGTCCTGCGTGCCGGTCATCTTACCGTGACATCAAAATTGGCAAATCGGCCATCTCGAGCAGGCTGCGCGTGGCCCCGCCAAAAACGGCCTCGCGCAGGCGCGAATGGCCGTAGGCGCCGCTGACGATCATCTGCGCGCCCACTTCTTTGGCGCGGCGCAACAGGATTTCGCCCACATGCGGTTCGGTTCTGGCCAGAACGGCGACTTCCGATTTCAGGCCATGGCGCATCAGGTATTGTGCCATTGCACCACCGGGATCAGAGCGGTCAGCGGCATGTGCTGGCGGGTCGATGATGCAGATATCGGCGACATCGGCCTGTTCAAGCAGGGGCAAAGCCGCGCGTGCTGCGGCCAGCGCTTCGGCCCCGTCGTTCCATCCCATCAGCACATGACCGCCCGCATCGGGGGCCTTGCAGCCTTTGGGGATCATCAAAACCGGGCGTTCGGCGGCGAAAAGACAGGCCTCGACCAGCGTCGCGGCCTCTGGATTGTCCTGATAGGGGCGGGGCAGAACGACCAGATCAGAAAACCGCAATTTGCGCGCAAGATAGCCTGTCAGGGCCGGGCCCTGCACGGTGGCCGCCTGCATGGACCAGCGCACCATTTCACCATGCATGCGATCTTTCAGCCAGCTTTCGATCTGTTCGCGTTGGTCCATCGCATCGCGGGTTTGTTCCGCGATCATCAGCGCCTCTGCGCCCATGTAATAGTTGTTGGTCTCTGTGTGGCTGATCGTCACGACATAGATATCCAGATGCGCATCCATCCGGTCGGAAAGCGCAATCGCTGCATCCAGCCCTTCGGCAGACTGATCAGTTTCCGTCAAAATCGTCGCAATGATC
>CBDTVH010000638.1:0-1948 GCA_965363665.1 uncultured Yoonia sp.
GTGCCGGGCATTTGATCACTTTTTGATCAGAATTCCTCGCCGATTACCGCGCCAAAAGGATCACCGTATCGCGAATGGCCTGCGCAATCCGGGACCGCCCCTCTGGCGTTGCCAGCACGGCCCGATCCTGCGCACTGGACAGAAATCCCGCCTCGATCAGCACACTTGGAAATCCAGCGGCCGTCAAAACCGCAAATTGCCCTTCGCGCCTCGGATTGGTATTCATCACGACCCCCCGCGCCTGCATGGATGCGACCAATGCATCGGCGATCCGCCGTGCCTCTGGCCCCGTTTCGGCGCGCGCCAGATCCATCAATGCCATGGCAATGCGATCGTCAGCATCGTGCAGATCGACACCGGCCAGCAAATCGCCGCGTTCATGCCGCTCGACACTGCGTTGCGCGGCTTTGGTGCCGCCATTGCTGGACAGGGTATAGATCGACGCACCACGTGCCTGATCCTCTTCCAGCGCGTCCGCATGAAGCGAGATGAACAGATCCGCCCCCACATCGCGCGCAAATGTCAGCCGCGCCGACAGCGGCACAAAGATATCCTGATCGCGCGTCAGCACGGCTTGCAAACCATTCTGCTTGTTCAGCATCGCCGCCAATTCGGTGCCCATCAGCAGCATCAGGTCCGCTTCCTTGATCCCGCCTTGCACGGCCCCCGCATCAATCCCGCCATGGCCGGGGTCGATGACAACGACGAAATCCTCGCTCGCTGCCAGTTCCGCTGCAAGTTTAGGATCAAAGCCCGTGATCTCGTCCCAGCCGGGATCAGGTGGCGCACCGGCACTTGCGGCGAACGCCTCTGGGCTGGCGCGGTCCAGAACAATCGTCAGATCCGCGCCTTCATCGACCGCCACCATGCCCGCTTGCGCAATCACCAGCGGCTCGGCCAGATCGACAACCATACGCGACCACCCCGGTCGCAGCGGGCCAAACCGCACGTCCAATGCGCGATCCCCCGACATCAACGCCTCTGCATCCAGACCGGCAAAGGACGCGCCCTCGACATCAATGACCAAACGGCGCGGGTCATCCAGCGTGAACACGCGGTAAGGCGTGATCCGGTCAAGACCGATCGCCACCTCAAGCGTCCACCAACCGTCACCGACACTGCTGCGGGCGGGATCCACCGTGACCTGCGCCATAGCCAGATTGGCCGCCAAGCAAAATGTCATCAACCAGCGGATCATGTTTTCAGGCCTTGCATGAATTGCGCCAATCGGCTCAGGCCCTCGGTGATGTCCGCCGTTGATCGTGCATAGGAAAAACGCAACCAGTGATGCCCGCGTGATGCGTCAAAATCCAGACCGGGCGTGACTGCGACCCCCGCGTCTTGCAGAATTTGCGCCGCAAATCCCAGCGCATCATCGGTATGGTCCGACACATCGACATAGACGTAAAACGCGCCGTCAGGCGGCGCAAACCGGGTCAGCCCGGCGGCCTTCAACCCCGCAATCATCACATCACGATTGGCGGCATAAACCGCCTTGTTCGCCTCAAGCTCCTCGGTGCAGTCCATTGCATGCAAGGCCAACCGCTGGGACGCATGAGGCGCGCAAATGAACATGTTCTGGGCCAAACGCTCGACCTGGCGCACATGATCTGGCGGCACGATCATCCAACCGACGCGCCAGCCCGTCATCGAGAAATACTTCGAGAACGAATTGACGACATAGACATCATCCGTCACCTGCAAAGCCGTCACCGGCGCGCTATCGTAATCAATGCCGTGATAAATCTCATCCGAGATCAACGCCGCACCCTGCGCCTGACACGCAGCGGCAAGGGCTGCCAGACCGTCGCGATCAAGCATCGTTCCGGTGGGATTGGCAGGCGAGGCCACAATCAACCCTTCCAGATCATGCGCCGCCACATCCGACGGCAATGGCTGAAATCGCTGTGCCAAGGTCGTGGGAATATCGACAGGGTTCAGACCAACC
>CBDTVH010000639.1:0-1945 GCA_965363665.1 uncultured Yoonia sp.
CGGGACCGCAACGCCCATTTGCGCACCTAGCCCGGTGTCACCCGCAGGACTTCGCCGGCGTCCAGCAGCACCAGAACCGCACCGTCATCCAGGACTTCAACGTCCCGGATACGGCCCACATCGGTCAGCATCCGTTCTTCACCGACAACACGACCATTCTGGATTTTCAGGCGCACCAGCCCGCCGGGGTTCAGCGAGGCGATCAACAAATCCCCCCGCCAGTCTGCATAAGGCCCGTCATAGAACATCATGCCACCGGGTGCGATCACCGGATCCCAGTAATATACCGGCTCTTCAAACCCCGGCGCGCGCGCCTGGCCCTGACTGACATCTGACCCGCCATAATTGATCCCGTAACTCACAACCGGCCAGCCATAGTTCAGCCCCGCATTGGGCTGGTTCAGTTCATCACCGCCGCGCGGCCCATGCTCAATCGTCCAAAGCCCACCTGGGCCAATCGCAGCGCCTTGGATATTGCGATGACCCAGCGACCAAATTTGATCGTCGCCATCGCGACCGACAAAAGGGTTGTTGCCGGGTACTGTGCCATCCGCATTGATGCGAATGACCTTGCCATGCGTGCTGTTGATATTCTGGACCAAGGTTCCACCATCCCCCGCACCGCGATCACCTGTGGTGATCCAGACAGTCCCATCAGCCATCGGAATGATCCGGCTGCCAAAGTGGCGGCCATTGCGTGCTGGATTATCCTGCACAAAGATATCGCGCACATCACTCAGGCGACCGTCGGGGGCCAGCTGGCCACGTGCCGCAGCAGTCACCAAACCACCACGGACCGCCTTGGAATAGGTCCAGAAAACCGTGCGATCCTGCGCAAAATCGGGGGAAACAGCCACATCCAACAGCCCACCCTGACCTTGCGCCGCAACATCGGGCAAACCGGGCAGCGGCGCAGATACACTGCCGTCTGCATTGATCACCCGCAAACGACCCGGCTTTTCCGTGACCAGAAACTGACCGTTGCCAAGGGACGCAATCCCCCACGGGCTATCCAGTCCGTCCACAAAGACCTCTACCGAAATCGGCGAACCGGGTAGGGCTGGCGCACGGGTCTGTTCGGCAAAGGCGGGGGCAAAGTCGGCATTGGCCGGGCCCTGCGCGACTTGGGCATTAGCCATCACGGGCAGCATCATCAAAGCAAGAATACGGATCATGATCAGTCCTCCTTCAATCGCAAAATAGCCCAGCGCGCGGCATCGGCCACTGCCGGATCAGGATCATCAACCAAAGGTGACACAGCCGCGATCAGCGCAGGATCACCCGAATTGCCAATCGCATAGGCGACGTTGCGGACAAACCGGTCCCTGCCAATGCGCTTTATTGGTGAACCCGAAAACAACGCCCGAAACCCTGCATCATCAAGGCCCGCCAAGTCAGCCAAAGGGGGCGCGATCAGATCATCCCGCGCCGCCAGTTTCGCATCGCGGCCCTCATGGGCAAACTTGTTCCACGGGCAGACGGCCAGACAGTCATCACACCCATAAATCCGGTTGCCCATCAGCGCGCGTAACTCCGTGTCCACCGGGCCTTTATGCTCAATCGTCAGATATGAAATGCAGCGCCGCGCATCCAACTGGTACGGGGCGGGGAACGCGGCCGTCGGGCAGATATCCAAACACGCCGTACAAGACCCGCAATGGCTGACCTCAGCCACATCCGGCTCCAAATCGACAGTGGTGAAAATCGCCCCCAGAAAAAACCAGTTTCCCAGATCACGGCTCAGCAAGTTCGTATGCTTACCCTGCCAGCCCAATCCGGCGGCCTGCGCAAGCGGCTTTTCCATCACGGGGGCCGTATCGACGAACACCTTGATCTCGGCCCCCGGCACCTTCTCGATCAACCAGCGACCCACGCGCTTCAGCCGCTTTTTGACCACATCATGATAATCGCGGTTCTGGGCATAAACACTGATCGCAGCGCGGTC
>CBDTVH010000640.1:0-1934 GCA_965363665.1 uncultured Yoonia sp.
CGTCCGAGACGATCAACATGACGATTGGCGAACCGCGCCATGCGTTTCCTGCGTTTGTGGGGGATATCCTTGCGGCCAATTTGGCTGGTTTTGGCAAATATCCCGAGAATTATGGTACGTCTGACCTGCTCGACGCCATCGGTGGTTTTCTCAAGCGGCGTTATGGACTGGATGTGCCGCCGACCCAGATTTTGGCGCTGAATGGCACGCGTGAGGGGCTTTATAACGCGGCCATGGCGCTGTGCCGGGAAGAGAAGAACGGCCAGCCGGTTATTCTGACCCCCAATCCGTTTTATCAGGTTTACGCAGTTGCGGCCCGGTCTGTGGGTGCAGAGCCGGTTTATGTGCCAGCCACGGTTGAAACCGGGCATTTGCCGGATTTTCATGCGCTGCCTGCAGATATCCTGGATCGCACGGCGATTGCCTATATCTGCTCGCCCGCCAACCCGCAGGGGGCTGTGGCGGATGCGGATTACTGGCGCAACCTGATTGCTTTGGCCGAAAAGCATGATTTCATCATCTTCGCCGATGAATGTTACTCCGAGATTTACCGCGACACACCGCCGCCCGGTGCCTTGCAGATCGCCAAAGAGATGGGTGCCGATCCTGAGCGGGTCTTGATCTTTCATTCCCTGTCCAAGCGGTCCAACCTGCCCGGTTTGCGTTCTGGTTTTTGCGCGGGTGGCCCGCAGTCCATCGCGCGTTTGCGCAGCTTGCGTGCTTTTGCGGGTGCGCCGCTGCCAGAGCCTTTGCAGGCGGTTGCCGCGGCCGCTTGGAATGACGAGGCGCATGTGGTCGAAAACCGTGCGCTCTATCATCGAAAATACGAGATTGCGGATGATATTCTGGGCCATGTGTCTGGCTATCAGTCTCCGCAGGCGGGGTTCTTTTTGTGGTTGCCCACGGGTGACGGCGAAACAGCGGCAGTCAAGCTGTGGCAGGAAACTGGCGTGCGCACCTTGCCTGGCGCCTACCTGTCTCAGGACGTGAACGGGCAAAACCCCGGCAAGAATTACATTCGGGTCGCCATGGTGGCCCCAACACAAGAAATGCAGCGCGGTCTGACCCTGATCCGCGACTGCTTGTATGGTTGAGGAAGAACAGTATGGCATCTTACCAATCCCGGCGGCGTGATCCGCTTTTGGACAGCACGACGCAGGCAGCGATTGAGAAACGCACCAAAGAGCTTTTGGGTCTTGGTCTGATTTTCATCGGCCTGTTGATTGCCGCGATGGTGGGCAGTTATTCCCCCAACGATCCAAGCTGGATTTCCGCCACCGATGCCCCTGTGCAAAACTGGCTGGGGCATTTCGGGGCTGCGACGGCCGCGCCGTTGATGATGGTGATCGGCCTTGGGGTTTGGGTTGTCCCGTTGGTTCTGATGATGTGGGGGCTGCGGTTTGTCATGCACCACGGGCAGGAGCGTGCGATTGGTCGTCTGATCTTTGCACCGGTGGCGATTATTCTGGCCTCGGTCCATGCCGCGACCTTGACCCCGGGCATTGAGTGGCCTGCGAATTTTGGTCTGGGGGGCCTCTTTGGTGATACCGTGCTGGGTGTGATCCTGACGATTGTGCCCGTGGGTGCGATCTTTGGCGTCAAGCTGCTGTCTTTCCTGACGGGCGTTGCCTTGCTGGCCCTGATGGCGTTCGTGCTGGGCTTTTCCAGGCCCGAGATGAAGGCCGCTGGCCGCTTTGTTCTGCTGGGTACCGTCATGCTCTATGCCACGCTTTTGCGGGTGCTTGGCAAGGGCGCTGCCCTGTCCGCCCAGGCCGCGCAGGGTGTGAATGCGACCGTGCAGGCGCGTCGTGAACAGTTTGCCGAGGTGCGCGCCGCCCGTACCGAAGAGCCTGCTTTGGCAGACCCATTCTCGGTTCCGCCGCTTCGTGATGATGCGCGCGCCCGCGCCGCGGCCGTCGTCCGGTCCAATCCTG
>CBDTVH010000641.1:0-1932 GCA_965363665.1 uncultured Yoonia sp.
GCCTTGCTGCTTGCCTTCTCCGTCTGGATGGTCTGGTCGATGGTTGTGGCACGTTTGCCGGCCATCGGGTTCGCGTTCACTTCCTCCGAGCTGTTCTGGCTGGCGGCCCTGCCGGGTCTGTCAGGTGCGACCTTGCGCATCTTTTATAGCTTCATGGTGCCGATATTCGGCGGAAGGCTGTGGACGACACTTTCGACCGCCTCGTTGCTGTTGCCGGCAATTGGCATCGGCTACGCGGTGCAGAACCCTGAAACCCCCTATCTGATCTTCCTTACACTTGCGCTTCTGTGTGGTCTGGGTGGCGGCAACTTCGCCTCGTCGATGGCCAATATCGCCTATTTCTTCCCGAAAGCGGAAAAGGGCAATGCGCTGGCACTCAATGCGGGTCTGGGGAACCTCGGTGTCTCGGTCATGCAGTTCCTGGTGCCCATCGTGATTACCGCCGGTGTCTTCGGGGCCATGGGTGGCGCGCCGGTCACGTTGGACGACGGCAGCCAGCTTTGGATGCAGAACGCAGGTTTCGTCTGGGTGCCGTTTATCCTGATCGCCACTGCCGCGGCATGGCTGGGCATGAACGATATCGCAGATGCCAAAGCCAGCTTCCGTGATCAGGCGATCATTTTCAGCCGGTTCCACAACTGGGTGATGTGTGTGCTTTATACCGGCACATTCGGTAGCTTCATTGGGTATTCCGCGGGCTTCCCGCTGCTGACGCGCCTGATGTTCCCAGAAGTGAACGCGCTGCAATACGTGTTCCTTGGGCCGCTTGTTGGCGCACTCAGCCGTGCGGGTACAGGCTGGATCAGCGACCGTTTCGGCGGTGGGCGTGTGACCTTCTGGACCTTCCTGGGCATGATTGTTGCCGTCTATGGCGTGATCTTCTTTCTGCCGTCGGGCGGTGAGGGGGGCAGTTTCTATGGCTTCTTTGCCTGCTTTATGGCGCTGTTCCTGTTGACGGGTATCGGCAACGCATCCACCTTCCAGATGATCCCGGCCATCATGGGCCGTGAAATCCCACGCCTGATGCCGCATTTGGATGTGGCAGCCAGCCGCAAACAGGCCGAACGCGAAAGTGCGGCGATCATCGCCTTTACATCCGCGATTGCGGCTTACGGCGCGTTCTTCATTCCCAAACTTTACGGGACATCCATCGCCATGACCGGCGCTCCGAATGGCGCGCTCTGGGCCTTCCTTGGCTTCTATGTGGTCTGCCTGATCATGACTTGGGCCTTTTACACGCGGCCCGGCGGGTTGCTTCATGACATTGAACGTGGTCGCGGTGCCGCCGCCGCTGCTCAACCTGCTGAATAAGAGAGGAATGAAACCATGAGCCATCTGCTCGATAAATTGAACTTTCTGGACTCCAAGAACCTTGAGACGTTCTCTGACGGTTTCGGGAAAGTCACCCATGAAAGCCGCGATTGGGAAGACACCTATCGCAACCGCTGGCGGCATGACAAAGTGGTCCGCTCCACTCATGGGGTGAACTGCACAGGCTCATGTAGTTGGAAGATCTACGTTAAGTCCGGGATCGTCACCTGGGAAACCCAGCAAACCGATTACCCGCGCACCCGCGCTGACCTGCCCAACCACGAACCGCGTGGTTGCGCCCGTGGGGCAAGCTATAGCTGGTATCTGTATTCCGCCAACCGCGTGAAGAACCCGCTGGTGCGTGGCCGCCTGATGAAGATCTGGCGCAAGATGCGCGAAACCATGGACCCGATCGCGGCCTGGACCAAGCTGCAATCTGATCCGATCCTGCGGGCCTCATACGTGGAAACACGCGGCAAGGGCGGTTTCGTGCGGGCCACATGGGACGAAGCGACCGAGATCACGGCCGCCGCCAACGCCTATACCGCCAAGACATATGGCCCTGATCGCGTGTTCGGCTTCTCGCCGATCCCCGCGATGTCGATGGTGTCGTATGCTGCC
>CBDTVH010000642.1:0-1927 GCA_965363665.1 uncultured Yoonia sp.
TGGATGCAAGGTATGGTGGCCAGTCTTGGGCACAGCTTTCATAGCAGTTGGATGTGTTCGCGCTGTCCATGTCGAACGTATAGAGCGTCATGCCATTTTCAGCGGTCAACGGCCCATGGCCCACGACCGACGTAACCTGTTTCGGGGCAATCTCATTGGCACAATAAGCGCCTTTCGCATAGGCTTCGTCGCAGCCTGCAACGACAACAGCGAGAGCAGTAATAAGTTTCATATCTATGTTCCTGCAATAATGTCTCGAACGGCTGTCTGTACCGTCCTTGCAATGGTTACGCGTGGGGTGCAGGTTTTATTCTGGACGATGACGGATCATTTCAGGAACAATCTCGGCCTCCGTAGGTTCGTTATGATGTTCAAGGTTTTACTGTCTTGCGTGATCGCCAAATAAAAAGGGCGGCCCAATCGGACCGCCCTCGTTTTCTTGCTGATTGGTTGAAACCCAGCTCTTACAGGTTCCGTTCGATCTCTTCGCGCTCGAAAATCTCGATCACGTCATCGGGGCGGATGTCTTCGTAGTTTTCAAACGCCATGCCGCATTCCTGGCCGGACTGTACCTCTGGCACCTCGTCCTTGAAGCGCTTGAGCGTTTTCAGCGTACCCTCATGGATGACTACGTTGTCGCGCAGCAGGCGCACACCAGCGGACCGACGCGCCACACCTTCGGTGACCAGACAACCGGCGACTTTGCCGACGTTCGAGACCTTGAAGACCTCTTGGATTTTGGCGTAACCGATGAACTTTTCGCGGATTTCCGCGGAAAGCAGACCAGAGGCCGCCGCTTTCACATCATCCACAAGGTCATAGATGACCGAGTAATAGCGAATCTCGACACCCTTTTGGTTGGCTGTATTCCGCGCGGACGCATTGGCGCGCACGTTAAAGCCAAAGACGGGGGCACCGGATGCTTCGGCCAGACCAATATCGGTTTCCGTGATCGCGCCAACACCAGAGTGCAGAACGCGGACGCGAACCTCATCGTTGCCGATCTTTTCCATCGCCTGAACGATGGCTTCGGCAGAACCCTGCACGTCGGCTTTCACCAGAATTGGCAATTCGCTGACGTTTTCGTCGGCTTTGGCATTCGCCATAAGCTGTTCCAGTGTTGTCGCCGCACCGGCAGCCGCACGTTTCTCTTTCGCGGCCTTTTCGCGGTATTCAGCGATTTCACGCGCCTGCGCATCAGTTTCAACAACGTTCAGAACGTCACCGGCTTCCGGTGTGCCGTTCAACCCCAGCACTTCGACCGGGACCGCAGGACCGGCCTCTTCGACACGCTCGCCCTTGTCGTTGATCAGCGCACGGACCTTGCCGTACTGCTCGCCCACAACAAAGATGTCGCCTTGGCGCAATGTACCATTCTGGATCAGAACGGTTGCCACTGGACCACGGCCCACATCAAGCTGTGCCTCGATCACGGCACCTTCGGCAGCGCGATCCGGGTTGGCCTTGAGTTCAAGGATTTCCGCTTGCAGCGCGATGGCTTCCAGCAGTTCATCCAGGCCCTGACCGGAAATCGCAGACACCTCAACGTCCTGCACATCACCGGACATCTTTTCGACGATGACCTCATGTTGCAGCAGATCGGTGCGCACCTTATCAGGGTTTGCTTCGGGTTTATCAATCTTGTTGATCGCCACGATCATCGGCACCTTGGCCGCTTTGGCGTGATTGATCGCCTCGATCGTCTGCGGCATCACCGCGTCATCCGCGGCAACCACCAGGCCGACGATATCCGTCACCTGTGCCCCACGCGACCGCATCGATGTGAACGCGGCGTGACCCGGAGTATCGAGGAAGGTCAGCACCTGCCCGCTGTCGGTCGTGACCTGGTAGGCACCGATATGCTGGGTGATGCCACCGGCTTCGCCGGCCACCACCTGGTTGGTGCGTTGCCAGAACGTGAAGTGAT
>CBDTVH010000643.1:0-1913 GCA_965363665.1 uncultured Yoonia sp.
CGCTGGATTGGCGGATGAGCAGATCGATACTGTCATGCGTTTCGTTGACGCGAAGTCCGAGATGGATGATCAAGATGTCGAAAACCTGAAACGTGCCGCGAGACAATCAGATATTGAAAGAGTTAAGTTCTTTGTTGCTAAAATCGATCACCGCAATTTTGTTTCAAACAATATAGTCGACACGGGTGGTTACTATTCGAGCATTCATACGATTATGCATCTGCTTCAGCTTGTTGGTTCGTCGGAAATCGGACTAAAGGGCGTGGAGGAACTTGAGGAGATAGCATCTCTATTGTGGTCGCAAGGCTATGGCCCCGATCGCATCGTCATCGACCCATCTGTCGTCCGTGGCCTTGGCTACTACACCGGCCCTGTCTACGAAGCTGAACTCACCTTCGAGATCACGGACGAAAAAGGCCGCCCGCGCAATTTCGGCTCTGTCGCGGGCGGTGGCCGTTATGACGATCTGGTCAAGCGCTTTACCGGGCAGGAAGTGCCTGCAACCGGCGTCTCGATCGGTGTGGACCGCCTTCTGGCCGCCCTGCGCGCCAAGGGCAGGATTGCGACCAATGTCCAAGGCCCCGTCGTCGTCACCGTCATGGACCGTGACCGCATGTCCGACTATCAGACTATGGTTTCGGAACTGCGCAATGCGGGTTTCCGGGCCGAGGTGTATCTTGGCAACCCCAAGAACTTTGGCAATCAGTTGAAGTATGCCGACAAGCGGCAGTCTCCCATTGCAATCATCGCGGGCAGTGATGAATTCGACAAAGGCATCGTGCAGATCAAGGACCTGATCCTTGGTGCTGAAATTGCCAAGAACGCGACGCTGGAGGAATGGAAGGACCGCCCCAGCCAATATGAAGTGCCGCGCGACCAGATGCTCGCAAAAGTCAGTGAGATTTTGGACAGCCACAGCTGATGCCCACCTCACCCGAAACTCTGACCGAAGCGCGTCGCCTGCGTGATCTCTTTGCCGCAAAGGGCGCGCAGGTGGTCAAGGCCGATGTGCTGCAATCGGCGGATACGCTGTTGGATCTCTACGGCGAGGATATCCGCGCGCGGTCTTACCTGACCTCTGATCCGCTGCGGGGTGAAATGGTCTTGCGTCCCGACTTTACCGTACCTGTCGTGCAGATGCATATGCAGGCCCATGCCGACCCTGCGCGCTATACCTATTCCGGCAAAGTGTTTCGCAAGCAGGAAACCGATGAAACCCGCGCCAATGAATACGTGCAGGTTGGGTATGAGGTCTTTGATGGCCAAAATCCTGCGGCGGCGGATGCCGAAGTCTTTGCCGCGATTGCAGAGGGGCTGGCGGGCCTGCCGGTACGTGCAGCGACAGGCGATATCGGCGTGTTGATGGCGGCGGTCCGCGGGCTGCGCACGACGGATGCGCGCAAGGCCGCGTTGTTGCGTCATATCTGGCGGCCGGGCCGGTTTCGGGCGCTGATGAAGCGGTTCGGGTCAAACAAGGTGCCACCGGCGCGGGCGGCATTGCTGGCGGCGGATGATCCGTTCGTCGGTGCAGCGCCTGACATCGGCTTGCGTAGTCGCAAGGAAGTGGCAGCGCGGATTGCGGCTTTGCGCGCAGATGCCGCCGCAGCGCCGATTGCGTCCGAAGAGATTGCCTTGATTGATGCCATTCTGAGCCTGCGCGAGACGGCACCGAATGTCCTGAGTGCTTTGCGCGATATTGCCGTCGATATGCCTGCGATTGGTGATGCGGTCGCCGGTATGGATGCACGATTGGGTGCACTGGCAGACCGAGGCATCGACGTATCCGCCCTTGAGTTCGAGGGCAGCTATGGCCGTACCTCGCTTGAATATTATGACGGTTTTGTATTCGGTTTCTATGCCACTGACCGCCCTGATCATCCGCCGGTTGCCACCGGTGGCCGCTATGATGCGCT
>CBDTVH010000644.1:0-1910 GCA_965363665.1 uncultured Yoonia sp.
ATCCAGAATGAAACCAACCTGCAACGCACTGCCGCCAAGATGGGCAAGAAGCTGGGCCTGCGGGTGGCTTACGCCGCCGCCCCATTCGACGCAGAGCGGGTGCAAGCCGTGCTGCCATACCTTGATTTCCTGATCTTGAACGCGGTCGAGGCTGAACAACTGCAAATGGCCACCGGCCAAGCCCCGGGTGATCTGCCGGTCGGCGATGTCATCGTCACGCGCGGTGCCGATGGTGCGGATTGGTACGGCACCGCCGGCAAACAGCACTTCCCAGCGATCAAAGTGGACCCCGTCGATACAACAGGCGCTGGCGATACCTTTACCGGCTACGTTCTGGCCGGTCTTGATCGGGGTATGCCGATGGCGCAAGCCATTACACAAGCCACGAAAGCAGGCGCGCTTATGGTCACCCGCCACGGAACGGCAGATGTAATCCCCGATCTATCAGAAGTGCAGGCGTTTCACCCTTGATGCGCGAACGGCGCTGCATCACCCCACAATTGTAACACACGCGCATCACGTCCACATGCTTCGCGGTAAAAAGCATAGGCCTCTGATTGTGTTTTTACGCCACGACGCGTGATGACGCGATTGTCGCCCTTGTAGTAATCCTGGTGATAATCCTCAGCGTCATAAAAGGTAACTGCATCGAGGATCGGGGTTACAATCCGCTGCCCCAACGCGCGTTGGGCACTGGCCTTTGCAGCCTCTGCAGCTGCACGTTCTTCTGGATTAGACACGAAAACCGCCGTGCGATAGCTTTCCCCGCGATCACAAAACTGACCGCCCGCATCGGTTGGATCAATCGAACGGAAGAAGGCATGCAATAGCTGACCATAGCTGACAACATCGTCGTCATAGGTGATGGCAACAGCCTCGTAATGCCCGGACCCTTTGATTGTATCATAGGTGGGGTTGGCTGTGGTGCCGCCGGTATAACCGGACACCACTTCGCTGACGCCTTGCACCTTTTCAAAGTCACTTTCGACGCACCAAAAGCACCCACCGGCAAAGATTGCCGTTTGCGTGTCAGCAGCGGCGTTTTGTGCAATCGGTAAAAGTGCCAGCACAAATATCAGGGGCTTGAACATGAAAATTCTCCTTTGCCCTTATCATTTCAGGCGAAACGAGGGTTGCACAGTCACTGACACGCAATCTCACGCGCTCTTTACCACTTGGATCAAGAGGTTTGCTGTCCTAGCGTCCAGTTCAGGGAGATTGAGAATGACCGAAGTGACCACGCACCAGGCCGAAGATGATGCCCGCAACGAAAGCATCCTGATCCATGTCAACGGAAAGATTGTTCCAAAGGCGCAGGCCATGGTCAGCGTCTATGATAGCGGCTTCATGCTGGGTGACGGCGTGTGGGAAGGGCTGCGGCTCTACGACGGCAAATGGGCTTTTATGGATGAACACATCAATCGGCTGTTCGAGGCGGCCAAGGCGATTGATCTTGATATCGGCATGGATCGAAAAGCGGTTGTTTCCGCTGTGTTAGAGACGCAAAAAGCCAATCAGATGACCACAGATGCCCATGCCCGCCTGATGGTGACACGCGGCATCAAGGTGCGGCCATTCCAGCACCCCAATCTGTCGCAGTCCGGGCCTACGTTTGTGATCATCATGGAACATTCCCGGCCCAAGATCCCGCGTCCCATCACGCTGGCGACAGTTCCGCACCAACGTGGCCTGCCGATGACACAGGATCCCAAACTGAATAGCCACTCCAAACTGAACTGCATCCTGGCCTGTATCGCCGCGCAAAAGGCCGGGGCGGACGAGGCGCTGATGCTCGACGTACATGGTTTCGTGAACACGACAAACGCCTGTAACTTTTTCATCGTCACGAATGGCGCGGTTTGGACCAGCACGGGCGACTACTGCATGAACGGCATCACCCGGCAAAAGGT
>CBDTVH010000645.1:0-1904 GCA_965363665.1 uncultured Yoonia sp.
CCGCCAGAAGCAGGTTTCCAACCAGCGGCACCATGAAACTCAGCGTACAGATCGCCACCATATCAAGCGCGGTGACTGCCGTCAGATCAAAGAACCCCGGCAGGACCCCCATATAGAACAGCACCGCCTTGGGGTTACCCAGAATCACGGCCAGTCCCGCTACGAAACCCGCCCACATGCCGGGCCGTGTCAGGCGGCTGTTGGTGCCCAGCGCGTGGTCAGCATTACGGACCAGGGCCACGCCCATGATGATGAAGACAACTACGGCGACATATTTCAGCACCGCCATGAACCCGGCAAAGACCGACACCAGCCATGCCACCCCAAGCACTGCCACTAGCGGCCAGAAGATATCGCCAATCGCCACGCCAAGCGCCAGCGGCCACGCCGCCGGAAACCCGCCTGACAGCGAACGCGCCAGCAGGGCCACCCAGACCGGCCCCGGTGTCATGAAAAGGATAAGCAGGGCACCTGCATAAAGCAGCAGGTCGAAGGGCATGATCGTCATGATGCAGGCAACGTCAGGCTGCCGTCCGGGTTCAACTCCCAGAACGGGTTGTGCGCGACCTCCCAGACGTGCCCATCAGGATCGGCGTAGTAGCCGGAATAGCCGCCCCAGAAGACCTTTTCAGGTGCCTTGAGCGCAGATGCACCCGATTGCAGTGCAAGGGCATAGGCAGCGTCCACCTCGGCTTCGGTATTGAAGTTCTGTGCCAGCGTCATCGCACCTGTTCGAAGTTTGGCGTCGGGCCGCCCCTGATCCTTTGCCAATGGTCCTAGTCCGAAAAGGCCCAGAACCATGCCACTAATCTGATAGAATACGACCTCGCCTTCGTCCTTCGTCGGGGTCCAGCCCAATGCGCCGTAAAAAGCCTTGGACCGCGCCAGATCTGCGACACCAAGAGTAATCAGTGTCACGCGCTGTGGTGTCATAGGCTGTCCTTTTGTGTGACGATGGATTGCCCATCGGTTTCGGTGACTTCGGCGTATTGGGCCCGTGCGCCCAGCTCATCAAAAAGCTCGGCCCCAGTGCCCGTCATGAAAGCCTGAGCACGCAGGGCACAGATTTCGTCATAAAGCGCCGCGCGGCGGGTCCCGTCAAGGTGGGCTGCCACCTCATCCAGCAACAGGATGGGCGGCGCGCCAAAGTCACGCGCCAGCGCGCGGCCATTGGCAAGGATCAGACTGATCAAGAGCGCCTTCTGTTCGCCGGTCGAACAGTCTTTGGCAGGCACGCCCTTGTCGGCAAACACGGCATCCAGATCGGCGCGGTGCGGTCCGATCAGGGTACGCCCGGCGGCCATGTCGCGCGGGCGGTTATCCGCGAGGGCCATTTGGAGGTCATCCGGAATAGGCTCGGCGTTTGTGAGTGCCAGCGTGGCCGTCGGAAAGGCCGTGGTTGCAGCCTCTTGCGCGGCGGTCAGTTCAGCAATGGCGTGCTGCCGGTTTTTCTGAATCGCGGCCCCGGCTTCGGCCATCTGCGTCTCGATCGCGGTGTACCAATGGGCATCGCGCACCATGTCCTTGAGCAGCCGGTTGCGCTCGCGCATGGCTTTTTCATAGCTCAGGACGGCCTCTGCATGTGTCGGCTCGAAACTGAGTGTTGCGCGGTCCAGAAACCGCCGGCGCCCTTCGGCCCCTTCGATCCAGAGCCTGTCCATCGCGGGCACCAGCCAGAGAACGCGGGCAATGCGGCCAAGGGCCGTTTGCGGCGCAGCCTTGCCATCAATGCGCAACTGGCGCGGATTGCCTGCCTCGGCCCATGTTTCGATCTCGTGAGTCTGATAGAGTGACTGTAGAATGGCCGTGATCTTCCATCCCAGCGCCTCTGGCCTGCGGGTCAGATCATCGGCCCCGGCCCGGCGCAAGCCACGCCCGGGCGACAAAAGCGAGATCGCTTCGAG
>CBDTVH010000646.1:0-1896 GCA_965363665.1 uncultured Yoonia sp.
GCCCGCAAGACCGACAATCGCGTCATAACAGTGGCCGCGCATCGTCAGCTCAACCGTATCCGCAATCGCTTCGCGTGAGGCCAGCGAAGAGCGCATCCCTTCATGGCCCATCGCGATGCCGTCGGTGACGGTAATCGTCGTGAATTCACGGGGTGTGCCGTTGGCGTGCTTGACGCCCAGCTTGACCGCCTGCGCCTGACGGTTCAGCGAGATGTTGCAGGGGGCCGCTTCGTTCCAACAGGTCGCGACGCCGACCCAAGGCTGCTTGATCGCTTCTTCGTCCAGACCCATCGCATAAAAGTATGACCGGTGCGGCGCACGGGATGGCCCTTCGGTCACGTGGCGGCTGGGAAGGTTGGTCTTGTCGACTTGATCTTTGGGCATCTGCGGCACTCCTGCGGAAACTGTTGGAAACGGTCTAAATAGAGGGCAGGCAAGGCGCAAGCCCTTGGCGCGCGATGGTTGCGCAGGGGCACAAAGCCTGACAACAGTTTGCGATGTCGAATGATTACGCACCGCATGAAGCTTTTGTCAGGCCAGCGCAGGCCGAGCCCAGCTTGCGCTATGTCTTTTCGACTGCGGTTATCTACGTGGTGACCTTCGCCCTTGCACCGATGGTGGTGTACCTGTTGCTGCCAGCGCCCCTGAACGCCGATATTTATGAACTGACCACGCCACTGGGCGCGCTGTTGTCATTTGCAAGCTTCGGTATCACGGCCTTTGTTCTTGTCAGATGCGTGCGCTTCTTTCACAGGCGCGGTTTCTGGTCGCTGATCGGACCGTACCAAAGGGCGTTTGTGGATTTGCGCAAGGTGGCGGTCGCGGTTGTCACTCTTCAATTCCTCGTGCAAATTGTGCTGCCCTTCGGGTCCTGGGGCGAGGTTGCCGAGGTCAGAGCCATACCGCTTTGGCTGGCGCTGGCACCGTTTAGCCTGCTCGTGATTTTCATTCAGGTCAGTACCGAAGAACTGGTGTTTCGCGGATATCTGCAACAGCAACTGGCCTGTATCACACGCGATCCATGGGTCTGGATGGTGCTGCCCTCCGCCTTGTTCGGGGCTATTCACTATTGGAACGGCAACAGCCCGCCCGAGGGGTTCGTCTACGCTTTCTGGGCCTTCCTGCTGGGATTGGCTTGCGCGGACCTGACCGCAAGAACGGGGACGCTGGGGGCGGCCATCGGGCTGCACCTTGGGGTCAATATCGTCGCGATCATGTTTGTAGGCATTCAGGATTGGCCGTTTTCGGGACTGGCGCTGGTGCTGATTGCCTACTTCGATCCAGACGCACTGAGCGCCGAGATCATGGCGGCAGGCATGATCTGGGTGGTTTTCAGCATGATCATGTCCGTCCTTTCGGTCCTCGTCATCTGGCTGGCCGCGCGCATCGCCCTGCGGCGCTGATTGCATTTCGCGCCGCACCGTCATATTTGAAACGGGCAACACCCTTAAAGGCCGCATCAATGAACTGGATCACCAACTACGTCCGCCCCACGATCAACTCGCTGTTTTCGCGCCGCGAGGTGCCGGACAATCTGTGGACCAAATGCGATGATTGCGGCACGATGCTGTTTCACCGCGAATTGGCCGACAACCTGAATGTCTGCACCAACTGCGGTCATCACATGGCAATCGGTGCGCGGGACCGGTTGCGGTCGATCTTCGATGGTGGCGTGTTTGTCGAGGTTGCGGTGCCTGAACCTACCGTCGATCCGCTGCATTTCCGCGACCAAAAACGCTATACCGACCGCATCAAGGAAGCGCGCAAGAAAACCGGCGAAAAAGACGCGATGCTGGTCGCCGAGGGCGAGATGGGGCGCACACCCGTTGTCGTGGCAGTGCAGGACTTTTCCTTCATGGGCGGGTCGATGTCGATGTATGTCGGCAACGCGATTGT
>CBDTVH010000647.1:0-1891 GCA_965363665.1 uncultured Yoonia sp.
AGAGATTCAGTTGCGTGTGGTGGAGATGGAGCACGCGGGGTGAGAGAGGGTTCGGACAGTGTCCGGACCCTCTTTTTTATAACTCTGTTTGCCCCAAATCACAAATGATCTGCCATTCCTGATCGCTGACAGGCTGCACCGAAAGTCGTGAGTTGTTCACCAGAACCATATCGGCCAAGCGCGGATCCGCCTTGATCGTTTCCAGCGTCACCGGCTTCACAAAGGGCCGCACCGCTTTGACATCGACGCATTCCCAGCGGTCATCATCGGTCGTGCTGTCGGGATGGGCCTCGGCACAGACCTCTACGATGCCGGCAATCTCAAGTCCGGTGCGGGAGTGATAGAAAAAGCCCTTCTCGCCCAGTTTCATTGCCCGCATGTTATTGCGCGCCTGATAGTTCCGTACGCCATCCCATTCTTCGCCTGCTTCGCCTTTGGCGACTTGTGCGTCCCAGCCCCAAACGTCGGGTTCTGATTTGAATAGCCAATACGCCATCAGCCGATGACCTTTTTCCAGGCGCGCAAGGTTACATCGCTGAACAGTCCGGCTTTCGCGTATGGATCATTGTCTGCCCAACTCTGCGCGGCAGCCAGATCTTCGACCTCCAGCACGATCAGCGATCCACACATCTGTCCGTCGTCATCCAGCACTGGCCCTGCCATCTCGACCACGCCGGTGTCGGCGATATAGGCCAGATGTGCCTCGCGGTTGTCCATGCGGGTTTGCAACGCGCCGGGTTTGTCTTTCGTCATCAGGGCAAAGCGCATTTATTCTTCCTTCAAAGGGCGGGACAGCAAGGTATTCAGCGCCGTCGCCACGTCGGTCTTATTCTCGGTCAGGTCAGCGACAACCGTACAAATGGGCATATCAATGTCCAGTTCCGCTGCCAAGCGGCGCACGGCGCGGGCGGTTGCGGCCCCTTCGACGGTTGTGTTTTTGTCAAAGTCGGCCCCTGTGCCCAGCGCCAGACCATACCGGTAATTGCGCGACTGATCCGACGTGCAAGTCAGCACCAAATCTCCGAAACCCGACAACCCTGACAAAGTGTCAGGCTGCGCACCCAATGCAATAGCAAGTCGCTGCATTTCGGGAAACCCGCGCGTAATCAGCGCCGCCCGCGCGCTTTCGCCCAGTTTCGCCCCGATAGCGATACCCGATGCAATTGCCATAACGTTCTTCAGCGCACCGCCGAATTCCGCCCCGACCGTGTCTGTTGTCCGATAGATGCGCAGGCTGGTGGTGGACAGGCAGGTTTGCAGCATCGCGCCCATCTCATCGTCGGCGCAAGCCAATGTCAGTGCCGTTGGTAGGCCGCGTGCGATGTCAGCGGCAAAGCTGGGTCCGGTCAACATCACAGGCACCGCCCCCGGAACCAGATCACGGATCGTGCTGGCGGGCCCTGTCATGCGTTTAAGGTCAATTCCCTTGCAACAGGCCACAAGATTCTTGCCGTCAAGGTGATCACGGTTGGCCATCAGGAACGCTGGCAAAGTCTGCGCCGGGATCGCCAGAAGGATCGTATCGCATGCGAAAAGCGGCTCTAACGCAGCGGATATGGCTATATCCTGAGGTAGTGTGACGCCCGGCAATTTCGGGTTGTTGCGCGTTTCAATCATGTTTGAAACTGCCTCAGCATCACGCGCCCAAAGCTGCACCTTGTTGCCATCCAGCGCCAGCGCGACCGCGAGTGCCGTCCCAAATGCCCCGCCACCTGCAATCCCGATCTTCATGCCTTTGCCCCTTTCTTGCCTGATCCTAGCATGGGGGCGGCCCGGTGGTCCAAAGGCCACCGGGGGCGTGCCGAAAGGGTCAGATCATCGCTTTCACCTGCGGTCATCCTCTCGATCCCGGCATAGGCGATCATGGCCGCGTTATCGGTGCAAAGGCGCA
>CBDTVH010000648.1:0-1888 GCA_965363665.1 uncultured Yoonia sp.
CAGAAATTCGCCCTTCGGCATGGAAAGGTTCAGGTCCTTTACGACCAGATTTTCACCGTCGTAGGACTTTTGAACGCGATCAAATTTCACGAACGATTGGTCATCATCCAAATCGGTCAAACGCATCTCCCTGTCATTTATAGATCAACTTCGATGATCTCTTATTTGGTTGCATACAAGCATCCGCACAGTGTGGGTTCAACCCGATTCCCATTTGCGCACCGGAAGTGCCTGTTATTTCACAATTTTGCATAATATTTCATGTGCCACGAAAGCGCAGAGTTGCTTGAAAACACTGGTTTTCTGATTTGCGCCGATATTTCGGGGATCGCGTCGCGCGTCTTTAGGTTGGTGCAACTCAGAAAGACCGCATCCACCGCGTGATCCGCCCCAAGTTGTACCGCGGCGTCCACAATCGAATCCTTTGAGATGCGCGCGACCTTGGCCTCTTGGCACTCTCCGAAGGAGCCAAAGACATCGGTCGAGATCCCTGCTTTCATGAATGCAGACCGCAAGGAAATGCTGACGTCCTCGATATAGGGCGACAGCAGTGCAAGCTTTGAAACCCCCTTTTCGGCGGCAAAGGCTGTGGCTGCACGCAGCGGATCGGTGACCATTTTTGTGTTGCAGCTGTCCTGCACCATTGTCTGGACCACATCAGAGCCGATGATCGCACTCGCCGATGTGCAGCCGTAACCGACGACCTGATACTGCAGCGACTTTGGCAAAAGGTTGGCCGCCCCAGAAATTTCGGTCCGCATCGCGGATAAGGTCTCGGGCGTCACTTCCAGGCCGCTCGGAACGCGGCTGACGTAGAGCGCCGCGCGGACATCTGCAAAGCTTGCCTTGAACTCGGGTTCGAGGGTTTCGTCAACTTGCAGGACGATCAGACCCAGTGCAGGTGGAAGGTCCTCTGTGGGGATAAGAGAAAAGGGGATCGTGCTCATAAGGTGGGCACCTCCGGCCCGACGCGCGGGCTGAGGAAGACAGGGCCCTGATCTGTGATGACGATGTTTTCCTCGTGAACGATGATCTTGTCTCTGACGGTCATGCCCGGCTCAAGCGTCAGGATCATCCCTGTTTCCAGAACGGTATGATCCGAAGGGATCAGCGAGGGCCATTCGGTCAACGACATGCCCAACCCGTGCCCCAGCCGACCGGCGTCTGTCGCCTCTGCGCCCTGTATCAAGAGATCATTCATCGTATGAAACAGATCTGCCGCTGTTGCCCCCGGGCGAGCGATGTCACACGCAGCAGCGATAGCATCAGTCAGGCGCGAATGGGCGTCCTTGACCTCTGAACGTGCTGGTCCGATGGACCAGTTGCGGTCAAAATCGGCGAAATACCCGTCCCAGACCAGCCCGGTGTCCAGCATCAGCACATCGCTATCCGTCAGCGCAACGTCCTGCGCCGGTGATATAACGTCGTGATATCCGCTTTGTCCCGCGCCACCGGCAAGATAAGGCACCCAGTCGGCCCCTTCCTGCAAGCACAGGATCTGGAAGTTCCGAAAGATTTCATCCAGCGGCACCCCTGCCTTTGCGATCTCCGGTACTCGGGCAAAGGCACGCCCTGCTATCTCGCAGGCCCTTGCGCCCTTTGCGATTTCCGCCGGTGATTTGACCATCCGCAATTGCCGCATGATGCCGTAATCAGATGTCAGCCTCACATCCCGCGACAAGCGTTGCACATCGCGTTGTGGCATCCGCAGATGGGTTTCATGTCCGTCAGGGATACCGATCTGGCCAGCCGGTGCGATTTCGTTCAGCGTCTCGGTCAAAAGGCTGATGCCATCATCAGCCAAGTCGGGCGCGCTCCATGTGCGGATGTCGTTGATCCACGTTTGCGCCATCAGTGGCGCACCGATCGACGGGATCACGGCGATGGG